>NZ_JBEXSZ010000122.1:0-25356 GCF_040613865.1 Streptomyces sp. NPDC006197
GTGCGCCCCCACCGGAGGGCGGGCGGAACCGGACCGGAGGAGCCATGGACCACTCGCACGCACCCGTACTCGAGTGGGAGCCCCCGCCGATTGATCAGGCCTGGGGGCCGGCGACGCCGTGGAGGGCCATCGTGACCGCCGCCTCGGCGATGTCCGTGGGGTCTTCGGCCGCGCCGAGCTCGATGCGGCGGACGGCGGCGTCGACGACGCCCTGGAGGAGCATGGCGCCCAGGCGGGGCTGGGGCTGGCCCAGGGCGGCGAGGGCTTCGACGATCATGGCGACGAGTCCGCCGTGGGCCGCGCGGATCTTCTCGCGGGCGCCGTCGTCCAGTTCGCTCGCCGAGATGGCGACGACCGCCCGGTGACGCCGGTCCCCGACGAGGTCGAGCTGGGTGCGGACGTACGCCTCGACCTTGCCGCGCGGCGTCTCGGCGCCGGCCATGGCGGCCTCGACCTCGGCGGCCCAGACGGGGAAGTCGACGGCGCAGAGCTCTTCGACGACGGCGGCGCGGGACCGGAAGTACTCGTAGACCGACGAGCGGGCCAGGCCCGTGCGCTCGGCGAGGGCGGGGAAGGTCAGCGCCTCCGTCCCTCCCTCGGACAGCAGGGAACGCGCGGCGTCCAGGAGGGCGCCGCGCTGCATCGTCCGGTGCTCGGCCACCGAGGCCGCTCGAATCCTGGGCACGGCTCCACTGTACGACCGGCCGCAAGGTCAGCGGCCGACGTCGGCCAGCTTGGCGCGGAGCTGCAGGACGGACTTGGTGTGGATCTGGCTGACGCGGCTCTCGGTGACGCCGAGGACGTGGCCGATCTCCGCGAGGGTCAGGCCCTCGTAGTAGTAGAGCGTGACGACGGTCTTCTCCCGTTCGGGGAGGGTGTTGATGGCGCGGGCGAGCAGTCGGCGCAGTTCGCGGTCCTCGGCGACCTCGACGGGGTTGTCGGCGGCCGTGTCCTCGAGGGTGTCCATGAGGGAGAGGCGGTCGCCGCCCTCGCCTCCGACGTGCAGCAGCTCTTCCAGGGCGACCACGTTCGCCAGGGACAACTGGCTGAAGACGGCGTGCAGTTCCTCCAGCGTGATGTCCATCTCCGCGGCGACCTCGCTCTCGGAGGGGGTGCGCCGGAGCTGGGCCTCGAGGGTGGCGTAGGCGCGCTCGACGTTGCGGGCCTTCTGGCGGACGGAGCGCGGGATCCAGTCCAGGGCGCGGAGTTCGTCGATCATGGCGCCGCGGATGCGGGTGATGGCGTACGTCTCGAACTTGATCGCGCGCTCGACGTCGAACTTCTCGATGGCGTCGATGAGGCCGAAGACCCCGGAGGAGACGAAGTCGGCCTGCTCCACGTTGGACGGCAGCCCCACGCTGACCCGTCCGGCGACGTATTTGACGAGCGGCGAGTAGTGCAGGATCAGCTGCTCCCGCAGCCGCTCGTCGCCGGTGTCCTTGTACGAGCGCCACAGCTCGTCGAGTGAGGTCGGTGCGGACGGTCGCACGGTGCCCCGGGCTGCTGGGGGCACCGCAGCGCGGTCAGACCCGGAGGTGTGCTGGGGCATGCGTTGCCTTGAGCCGTTCTGCTGTCGGGTGTGTCGGTGCGGGTGTCCTGGAGGGAATCCTGGTGAGCGTAGCGTGAGTGGACTGTCGCGGTGCGCGAACATCGGCGGATCGCGCCGCTCCGGGTGGACGCCGTCGGCCACATCTTCGAACCGGGGCCGTGGCGCGTGTCGGCCCCCCGGACGCGGCCGAGAGAACTCGGTTGTTCATCTCCAGCACCCTGTCACCCGAATGCTCCAGGTCAAGGACCGCCTCGCCGCGCGTTCGACGCTTCTGTGGCGGTGTTCGTCAACCTCCATCCCTCCCCGTGCCGCTCGACGAAGCCGAGCGAGTGGAGTTCGTACAGCTTGGCGAGGGTGTCGTCGGGGGTGGTTCCGGCGCGGCGGGCGATGGCGGTGGTGGGTGTGGGGCCGCGGGCGGGGACCGCTTCGAGGACGTGCGCGGTGGCGGGGGCGAGGAGGTCGCGGGGCAGGACGGGGCCCCGGCGCGCGGGGGCGAGCTGGCCGATGTCGCCGACGAGTTCGACGATCTCGTCGGCGTCGGTGACGAGGGTGGCGTCGCCGCGCAGGAGTTCGTGGACGCCGGCGGAGAGTGCGCTGGTGACGGGGCCGGGGATGCCCATGGTGTGGCGGCCGAGGCGCCCGGCGGCGCGGGCGGTGACGAGGGAGCCGCTGCGGTGCTGGGCCTCGACGACGACCGTTCCCCGGGTGAGGGCGGCGATGACGCGGTTGCGGAGGATGAAGCGGCTGGGTGTGGGGTGGCTGTCGGGCGGCAGTTCGCCGACGACGAGGCCTTGTTCCGCGATGCGCCGGATGAGCCGGTCGTGGCCGCGGGGGTAGGGGGTGTCGACGCCGCAGGCGAGGACGGCGACGGTGGCGCCGCCGGCGGCGAGGGCGCCCCGGTGGGCGGCGCCGTCGATGCCGTAGGCGGCTCCGGAGACGATGACCCAGCCCTGTCGGCTGAGGCCGGCGGCGAGGTCGGCGGCGGTGTGGGCGCCGTACGGGGTGCAGGCGCGGGCGCCGACGAGGGCGACGGAGCGCAGGGCCCAGGTGCGCAGGTCGGCCGGGCCGCGGACCCAGAGGCCGATGGGGCGGGCGTCTCCGAGGTCGTCGAGTTGACGTGGCCATTCGGGGTCGCCGGGGACGAGGAAGCGGCCGCCGAGGCCGTGAACGGTGTCGAGGTCGTGGTCGGGGCGGGCGGCGGTGGCGCGTTGTCGCCAGGAGGCGACGCGTTTGGCTCCGGTGCCGGGGAAGGGGGAGGTGTCGTCCCCGGCGTGGAGCAGGCGGTCGAGGAAGCCGGTGGCGCCGTACCGGCGGAGCCATCGGCCGGCGTGTTCGTCGCCGGGTTCGACGGCGCGGCTGAGGGTGGCGCGGGCCAGGTGCTCTTCGGTGGGGGCGCCCGGGGCCGTGGGGGTGGGAGTGGTCGGGGTGGTGGGGGTGCTCGGGGCCATGGAAGCGGTCGGGGCGGTGGGAGTGCTCGGGTTGGTGGGAGCGGTCGGGGTCGTGGGGTTCGGGTCGGTGGTCATGCGGGCTCCCCCGCTCCGACGGGCACGCCGCGGGCGACGCCGGTGCGCAGTTCGAGGGCGAGGGCGATGTCCTGGCTGTCGGGCCGGTCGTGTCCGGCGAGGTCGGCGACGGTCCAGGCGACGCGGAGGACCCGGTCGAGGCCGCGGGCGGTGAGCAGTCCGCGCTCGACGTCGCGCTCGGCGGTGGCGAGGGCGCCGGGTGCGGCGAGGTAGCGGGTGCGGAGCTCGTGTCCGGGGATCTCGCTGTTCACCCTCCAGGGGGTGTCGGCGAGGCGGGCGGCGGTCCTGGTGCGGGCTTCGTGGACCCGGGCGGCGACGGCGGCGGTGGTCTCGCCCCGGCCGCCCTGTCCGAGGAGGTCGGCGCGGGTGACGGGTTCGGCTTCCACGCGGAGGTCGATGCGGTCGAGGAGGGGTCCGGAGAGCCGTGCCTGGTAGCGGCGGACGAGGGAGGCGGGGCATTCGCATCCGGCGCCGTACAGCGTGTGTCGGCCGCAGGGGCAGGGGTTGGCGGCGAGGGCGAGGAGGAAGCGGGCGGGGAGGCGGACGACGCCGGCGGCGCGGGCGATGACGACGTGTCCGGATTCGAGGGGCTGGCGGAGCGCGTCGAGGGCCTTGCCGGAGAACTCCGGGGCTTCGTCCAGGAACAGCACGCCGCGATGGGCCAGGGACACGGCGCCGGGTTTGGGGAGGCCGTTCCCGCCGCCGACGAGGGACTGCATGGTGGCGGAGTGGTGGGGTGCGCAGTAGGGGGCGCGGCGGACGAGGGGTTCGCCGGGCGGGAGGATGCCGGCGACGGAGTGGACGGCGGTGACTTCCAGGGATTCCTGTCGGGTGAGGGGCGGGAGGATGCCGGGGAGGCGCTCGGCCAGCATGGTCTTTCCCGCGCCCGGCGGGCCGGAGAGGAGCAGGTGGTGGCCGCCCGCCGCGGCGACCTCCAGGGCGAGGCGGGCCCGGTGCTGGCCGGCGACGTCGGCGAGGTCGGGTCCTTCGGCGGGTGTGGCGGCGAGTCCGGTGCCGATGCCGGCGCCGGGGACGAGGAGACCGGCGAGCATGGCGTCGGGCCGGCCTTCCTCGTCGGCTTCCTCGTCGGGGACGGGTTCGTCGGTGAGGACGGCGATCAGCTGGCGGAGGGTGCGGACGCCGAGGACGGAGACGCCGGGGACGAGCGAGGCCTCGCCGGCGGTCTGTTCGGGGACGACGACCTGGCTGTATCCGGCTTCGGCGGCGGCGAGGACGGCGGGCAGGATGCCGCGGACGGGCCGGACGCGTCCGTCGAGGCCGAGTTCGCCGATGAGGACGAGGTCGGCGATGGTGCGCGGGTCGATCCGCTCGGCGGCGCCGAGGACGGCCGCGGCGACGGCGAGGTCGAATCCGCTGCCGCCCTTGGGGACGGAGGCCGGGCTGAGGCCGACGGTCAGCTTCTTCTGGGGCCATTCGGCGCCGGAGTTGACGACGGCGGCGCGGACCCGGTCGCGGCTCTCGCTGAGGCTCTTGTCGGGGAGGCCGACGAGGGTGAAGGCGGCGACGCCGGGTTCGAGGTCGGCCTGGACCTCGACGACGACGCCTTCGACGCCGACGAGGGCGACGGAGCAGGTGCGGGCGAATCCCATCAGGCCACCCCCTGGGCGTGGGTGAGGACGGGGGCGCCCTTGCGCGGCAGGACGATGCCGACGAGGTCGATGCGGACGCCGCCGGCGGGGGCCGGGGTGTCGTTGCGGTCGAGCCAGCAGGCGGCGAGGCGGCGGAGCCGCTCGGCCTTGCGGGGCGTGACGGCGGCCATCGGGTGTTCGTAGGGGCCGTCGCGTCGGGTCTTGACCTCGCAGATCACGAGGGTGTCGCCGTCACGGGCGACGATGTCGATCTCGCCGGTCCGGCCGCAGCGCCAGTTGCGGGCGAGGATGTGCATGCCGGTCGCGGTGAGCTGGCGGGTCGCCAGCTCCTCCCCGTATCGTCCGAGGGCTTGGGTCTTGTTCATGCGGTACCACCTCCGTCACCGACTGTGACGGAGTGCGGCGGACCGCGTGCGGCGCTGTGGACGGGCCGGGGGCTGTGGAGAACCTGATCACCCCTGAGGGTGGTTTCGGCTGGTGGGGCGCGGGTGCGGCCTCAGCTGCCGGGGAGTTCGAGGTCGCTCTTGTTGAGCTCTTCGATGTTCACGTCCTTGAAGGTCAGGACGCGGACCTGCTTGACGAACCTGGCGGGCCTGTACATGTCCCAGACCCAGGCGTCGGCCATGCTGACCTCGAAGAACACTTCACCCTGCACCGAGTGCACCTGCATCTCGTAGTCATTGGTGAGGTAGAAGCGTCGCTCGGTCTCGATCACGTATTTGAACAGCCCGACGACGTCGCGGTACTCCCGGTAGAGCTTCAGCTCCATCTCGGTCTCGTACTTCTCGAGGTCCTCGGCGCTCATGGCATGTTCCCCTTCAGCCGTGCGTCCCCCTATTGTGCGCCAGTCGTACGCGCCCCTAAACGATTTCCGGGGCGAGAACCACCGGCGCACCCGGAGGTCCCTCGTCGAGCAGCGTGCGCAGCAGCTCGGCGAGTCTGGTCGGGTACACCGTCTCACGGGCCGCCGACAGTTCGGCGGAGGTCCACCATCTCAGCCCCGCGAGGCTCCGGGTCTCCAGCTCCGTGAGGGCCTGCAGTCGGGGTGCGACCTCCGTCCCGCGGACGCGGGCCAGGTAGTACCACTCGTCCTGGTCCCAGCGGCGCCCGTCGAAGGGGAAGGAGCAGTACCGCTTCCAGAGCACGGGGCCGAGGTCGACCTCGGTGATGCCGGTCTCCTCCGCGAGTTCGCGCAGCGCCGCCTCTTCCCGGGTCTCGTCGCCCTCCACGCCGCCGCCGGGGGTGAACCACCAGGCGTCGTCCGGGTCGTCGGGCTCGTGGCCGTGCAGGAGCAGGATGCGGTCGTCCGGGTCGAGCAGGACGACGCGCGCGACCCGCCGCCGTCCGGGGCCCGCTTCCGGTACGGGTTCCGGACCGGCCGAAGGCCCCGTCCCCGAAGTCTCCACGTCCGTCATGCCCCCACCTTCTCGCGTGCGCCCGGCCGCGTCCCGTCGGACCGGCGGGTCAGGCGGCGCGCCACCGGCCCGTACGCCGCTCCCACGAGGATCAGGGCGGTGCCGGCCGTGACGGCCGTGAGGAGCGCCTTGAAGGGGCCCGGTCGTGAGGTGCCGCCCGGCAGGGCGGCGAAGCCCGTGGGCGGCTCCAGGAGTCCCTTGGCGGGCCAGACGACGGCGTCGACCCTGCCGACGACCGTAGAGCGGGGCACGGAGCCCTGGCCGGCCTCCTCCATGTGCGTACGGGAGTCGAGCGAGGTGTGCCGGTCGTCGCCGAGCAGGAAGAGGTTGCCCCGGGGGACGGTCACGGAGAACTCCTGGCCCGAGGCGACCGTGCGGCCACCGGGCCCGGGCCGCAGGTACGGCTCGTCGACGGGCTCGCCGTTCACGGTGAGCCGCCCGTCCCGGTCGCAGCAGGCGACGGTGTCGCCGCCGACGGCGGCGACCCGCTTGACCATGGGCGAGGAGCCCCAGAGGGGGTCGGTGAAGACGACGACGTCGCCGCGGCGCACCTCGTCGCCGTCGATCCGCTGGGCGAGGATCTTGGATCCGACGTCGAGGGTCGGGGTCATGGAGTCGGTGGGGACGGTGTACGGCTGGTAGAGCACGGCTCCCCAGACGAATCCGCCGAGGAACAGCACACAGCCGACGGCCACGGCCAGCCCCGACAGCACGCTGCCGAGGCGGCCGCGGCCGCCCTTGGTCCGTATGGTTCCGCTCATGTGCGCACCCCGCAGGTCTGTCGGCGGACCGCAGGTCTGTCGACGGTCCGGGACGGCACCCTACCCGCGGGTCGCTACTCGGCGGTATGCCGTACGGCCTGCTTCTTCCGGCGCCACAGCACCAGCGGGAGCGCTCCGGCGAGACCGGCCGCTCCGGCGGGGGCGGCGGCCATGGCCTTGTCGAACGCGGGCTGGTCGAAGACGTCGGGCACGGGGAGCGTGGCCCAGCGGGTGACCGGCCAGGCGACGACGACGGCGCGGCCCACGACCTCGTCGTTCGAGACGGTGCCGCCGCCGGGGAGCTGCTGGTGGAAGCGGGAGTCGAGGGAGTTCTGCCGGTTGTCGCCCATGACCCAGATCCGGTCCTTGGGGACCTTGATCGGGCCGAAGGAGTCCTGGCAGGGCACCGCGCCGGGGGCGAGGTACGCGCTCTCGTCCAGCGCCACGCCGTTGAGGACGACCTTGCCGCCCTCCTTGCAGGAGACGGTGTCGCCGCCGACCGCGATGACGCGCTTGATGAGGTCCTTCTCCTCGGCGGAGGGCATGAGGCCGATGAAGCTGAGGAACTTCTGTACGACGTTCGGCTTGGGCGTCTCCTGGCCCTCCAGCCAGCCGCCCGGGTCGTGGAAGACGACGACCTCGCCGCGCTCGGGTTCGGAGCCGAACCAGGGGGTCAGTTTGTCGACGAGCACCCGGTCGCCCTTCTGGAGGGTGTTCATCATCGATTCCGAGGGGATCGAGAACGCCTGCACCAGGAAGGTCTTGATCAGCAGGGCGAGCACCAGGGCGATGCCGACGAGGAGGGGCAGCTCCTTCCAGAAGGAACGCTGCTTCTTCGGGGGCCTGCCGGGCTCGGGGAACGGTTCGTCGCCGCCCTCGCCCGGCGTACCGCCACCCGGCGGCTGCGCCTGCTCGTCGCCCGTCACGTCGCCACCCGTCGTGTCATCGCCGAAGGCCCCGTCGGCCCTCTTCTCGGGCTCATCGTGTCCGGATCGTGCGCCGACGGCCAAATCCCCCACATCCACTCCTCAGTCCGTGCGAACGCCGGCCCCGGCTCGGGGACAGGCCCACCACTCCCATAACGAGCAGAAGTTCCGCAGGGGTCGGGAGCCCGGGCAATCCGTTCAGATTGCGCGGGGACACACTATGCGACGAACCTGAGGCGGTCCCGGCGCCGGCTCCCCCGTCCGGTACGGCGGAGAAGGTCTCCCGCTGCTCCAGTGTGCGCCAGTGCCCGAAGGGCCAGGCGATCACCACGGCACGCCCGACGACCTGCTCCTCGGAGACGGTGCCGTGGTCCTTCTCGTCGAGGTGGAAGCGCGAGTCGGCCGAGTCGGAGCGGTGGTCGCCCATGACGAAGATGCGGCCCTGCGGGACCTTCACCTCGAAGGGGATCTTCGACGGCGGGTTCCCGGGGTGCAGGTACGGCTCGTCGAGCGGCACGCCGTTGACGCTGATCCGCCCGTCCTCGCCGCAGCAGCGGACGGTGTCGCCGCCGACGGCGACGACCCGTTTGATGAGGTCCCGGTCGTCGGCCGAGGGCAGCAGGCCGATGAAGGTCAGGGCCTGTTTGGCCTGCTTGATGCCGATCGGGTCGTCGGCGGCCGGGCCGGCCTCCTGCTGGAGCCAGTTGCCGGGGTCCTTGAAGACGACGACGTCGCCGCGCTGCGGATGCGCGCCGAACCAGGGCGTGAGCTTGTCGACGAGGACCCGGTCGTCGATCCGGATCGTCTGTTCCATGGAGCCGGAGGGGATGACGAACGCCTGGACCAGGAAGGTCTTGAGGACGAGCGCGATGAACACGGCCACCGTGATCAGGACCGGGATCTCCCGGATCGCGGAGCGCTGCCGCCGTCGTCTGACCCTGCGGGCGAGCCTGCGGCGCTCGGCCCGTCCGGGCAGGGCCGCGCCCTGTCCGGCGGCGGGCCCGCCGGGCGGACGGCCCCGGCTACCCATGGGCTCCCGCTCCGTGTCCGCCGGCCGGCGGGGCCGGTACGGCGGTGAATGCGTCGGTGCCGGGCACGGTGGACCAGCGGCCGAAGGGCCAGGCGATCCAGTCGGCGCGGCCGACGACCTTGTCGACGGGGACCATGCCGCCGCCGGCGCTGCCGAGGTGGTCGCGGGAGTCGCTGGACTGGCTGCGGTGGTCGCCCATCACCCAGAGCCTGTCCGGCGGGACGACGATGTCGAAGGGCACGCTGGAGGGACGGTCGCCGAGCATCACGTACCGCTCCTCGACGGGGGCGCCGTTGACGGTGAGCCGGCCGTCCTTGTCGCAGCAGACGACCCGGTCGCCGCCGGTGCCGACGACCCGCTTCACGAAGTCGGTCTCGTCGGGCTCGGCGAGGCCGAGGGCGGCCGCCCCGTCGTGCAGGAGTCCGGTGACCGGATTGCCCCGGGGCTGCTCCTCCACGAAGGAGCCGGTGCCGTCGAAGACGACGACGTCGCCCCGGGCGGGCTCGTTGCCGAAACGGTACGCCAGCTTGTTCACGAGGATCCGGTCGCCGACCTGGAGCGTCGGCTCCATGGAGCCGCTGGGGATCAGGAACGGCTGGATGACGAAGTGGCTCAGGAGCAGCAGGAAGGCCACGCAGGCGCCGCCCACGAGGGCGGTGCGCCGCCAGGAGGGGCCGGGGTGCCGCTCTTCGGCCGCCGCGGACTCCAGGGGCTCTTCGGCCGCCGCGGGCCCCGCGGGCCCTTCGTGGCCGGAGTCGTCGGAAACGCGCGCGGAGCGCGACCCTTCTTCCGGACCGGAAGAATCCGTGTCGGAAGAGGGGTCGCGCTCCGTGTGCTGTGCTTCGGTGTCCATCGCTGGCAGAGCCTATCCGGCCTGTCCGTGCGGGGAGTCGGAAGCGTGGGGCGTGCCGGGAGCCGGGGCTCAGCGGTCGCGCTTCTCCTTGATCTTGGCAGCCTTGCCGCGCAGCTCACGCAGGTAGTAGAGCTTGGCGCGACGGACGTCACCGCGGGTCACGAGCTCGATCTTCTCGAAGATCGGGCTGTTCACCGGGAAGGTGCGCTCGACGCCGACGGAGAACGAGACCTTGCGGACCGTGAAGGTCTCGCTGACGCCCGAACCCTGGCGGCGGATGACGACGCCCTTGAACTGCTGGATACGGGAGCGGTTGCCCTCGATGACGCGCACGTGGACGTTCACGGTGTCGCCGGGACGGAAGGCGGGGAGGTCGGAGCGGAGCGAACCCGCGTTGACCTGGTCGAGCAGGGAGGCCATGGAGGTCTCTTTCCTCGCTGATGCCACAGGTCATCAGCGGTACGTTCGAATGATTGGGGGCGTCGTACGTCTCCGGCGGCGTCGTTCCCCCTGTGGCAGGGGCGCGCGCCGGACGGACGACAGCGGCCTATTCTTCCACGCCCTCGACCTTGCGCCAAAATCGGCCGCCGGGCTCGGGGGCCCATCCCATCATCGAGAGGACCTCGCGGTCCTTCTTGTCGAAGGCGGCGGGGTCGCAGCGCTCGATGAGGTCGGGCCGGTTGGCCGCGGTGCGGCGGAAGGCCTCGTCGCGCCGCCAGCGGGCGATCTTGCCGTGGTGCCCGCTGAGGAGGACGTCGGGGATGGCCCGGCCGCGCCACTCGGGGGGCTTGGTGTAGACGGGGCCCTCCAGGAGGTTGGCCATGGCACCGGGGGCGAAGGAGTCGTCCCGGTGGGACTCGGCGTTGCCGAGGACGCCGGGCAGCAGGCGCGCGACGGCCTCGGTGACGACGAGGACGGCCGCCTCGCCGCCGGCGAGGACGTAGTCGCCGATGGAGACCTCGTAGACCGGCATCCGGGTCGCGTACTCGTCCATGACCCGGCGGTCGATGCCCTCGTAGCGGGCCGGCGTGAAGATCAGCCAGGGCCGCTCGGAGAGCTCGACGGCGACTTCCTGGGTGAAGGGGCGGCCGCTGGGGGTCGGGACGACGAGGACCGGGCCGTGCGCGCCGGCCTCGTAGCCGTCGGCGAGCGTCTGGTCGAGCGCGTCGCCCCAGGGCTCGGTCTTCATGACCATGCCGGGGCCGCCGCCGTAGGGGGTGTCGTCGACCGTGTTGTGCCGGTCGTGGGTCCAGTCCCGCAGGTGGTGCACGTGGACGTCGAGCTGCCCACGCGCGCGTGCCTTGCCGACGAGGGAGACGTTCAGCGGTTCGAGGTACTCGGGGAAGATCGTGACGACGTCGAGCCTCATGCCTGCTCCTCGGCGGCCTCGTCGCCGTCGTCCCGGGAGGAGACGATCTCGGCGCGGTCGTCGATCAGGCCGGGCGGCGGGTCGATCACGGCCCGCTGCTCCTCCAGGTCGATCTCGGTGACGATCTCCTCGACGAAGGGGATCATCAGCTCGGTGCCGTCGGGACGCTCGACGATGAAGAGGTCCTGGGACGGCAGGTGGGAGATCTCGGTGATCCGGCCGATCTCGGTGCCGTCGGCGAGGACGACGTCGAGGTCGATCAGCTGGTGGTCGTAGTACTCGTCCTCCTCCTCGGGCATCTCCGTGGGGTCGACCTCGGCGATGAGGAGGATGTTGCGCAGGGCCTCGGCGGCGTTGCGGTCGCGGACGCCCTCGAAGCGCAGCAACAGCCGGCCGCTGTGGACGCGGCCGGTCTCGATCGTCAGCGGCCCGGCGGAGGCCGGGTCGGTGAGCAGTACGGCACCGGGGCCGAGCCTGAGCTCGGGCTCGTCCGTCCGCACCTCGACGGTGACCTCGCCCTTGATGCCGTGGGCGCGGCCGACCCGCGCGACTACCAACTGCACTGCTCCACACTCTCCTGTCACACAGCTCGTACGTACGACAACGGGCCGGGGCGGGCTCTTCAGCCCTCCCCGGCCCGTGCCGGCACAACTAAGGTGATGCTGCCGACCTCAGCGGACCTGGTCCACGTCGACGAGGTCGACGCGGATCCCCCGGCCGCCGATGGCGCCCACGACGGTGCGCAGCGCACGCGCGGTGCGGCCGTTGCGGCCGATCACCTTGCCGAGGTCGTCGGGGTGGACCCGGACCTCCAGCACGCGGCCCCGGCGCAGGTTGCGCGAGGCGACCTGCACCTCGTCGGGGTTGTCGACGATGCCCTTCACGAGGTGCTCGAGAGCCTCCTCGAGCATGATCAGGCCTCGGTCGACTCGGTGGACGCGGCCTCGGCCTCGTCAGCCTTCTTGTCGGCCTTCTTGGCCTTCGGGGTGATGGCCTCACCCTTGTCGTCGCCGCCCTCGAGGGTCTTCGCGAACTCGTCGAACGAGGCGCGCTTCGCCTCCTTCGTGGCGGGGACGAGCAGAGCCTTCTCGGGGGCCGGCAGACCCTTGTGCTTCTGCCAGTCGCCGGTGAGCTTCAGGATGGCGAGAACCGGCTCGGTCGGCTGGGCGCCGACGGACAGCCAGTACTGCGCACGCTCGGAGTCGACCTCGATACGCGACGGGTTGTACGTCGGGTGGTAGAGGCCGATCTCCTCGATCGCGCGACCGTCACGACGGGTGCGCGAGTCGGCGACGACGATGCGGTAGTGCGGCTGGCGGATCTTACCGAGGCGCTTGAGCTTGATCTTGACTGCCACTGGAGTGGTGTCTCCTGGTCTTGACGTGGTTGGGCACTTGAGATGCCACGTGGGGTTGCGGTACTCGGATGCCCGATGGACGCGTCAGCCGGAGGAGAGAGGGGTCCTGTGCGACTGTCGAGTACAGCTAGCCATTGTGCCACACGCCGCCGACTCAGTTGGCGGCGCCCACTGTCTCGGGGATGCGGAAGGGCTTGCCGCAGCCGCCGCAGACGATCGGGGCCTGGGCGAGCACCGACGGCACCACGCGCACGTTCCGCCCGCAGTCGCAGACGGCCTTGACGCGCACGCCGCCGCCCGAGGAACCGTGCCGGGCGGCCGGCCCGCGGAAGGAGCGCTTGGTGTCGGCGGCCGTGGCGACCGTGTGCGCCTTGAGGGCGCGCTGGAGCCGCTCGATGGTGGGCCGGTAGCGGCGCCTGGCCTCGGGGTTGAGCGTGACCAGGGAGAAGCCGCTGCTGGCGTGCGGCTCCTCGGGATGGTCGAGGCCCATCTCCTCGGCGATCGCGAGGAATCTGCGGTTGTGGTAGCGGCCGGCGCGGGAGGTGTCGCGGACACCTCGGGCGGCGGCGATGCCGTGGACTGCCTCGTGGAGCAGTCTTTCGAAGGAGAGCTCGGCGCCGCAGGCGGACGAGGACTCTCCGATCAGGGACTCGGGCGCGGCAAGATCGGGCAGCTCGGGGTGGTGCCGCTGAATGTCGGCCCACGCCTGTGCCAGCTCTGCGGCGAGAACAGGTGGTGTCGTGCTCACGTCGCGTACAACGAGCCGAAGTGCCCCCGGGTTCCATTCCGGGGCATCCCAAATATTTTGCACGTACCCGTCAGTTGCCATTGATGTGTCCCGACGCGGGGCCAGTGCCCCGATCTGCGGAGGAGTCACGCAGGGGACGTCAAGCCGGTGCGTAGTGGCGCATACGCCCCGGCGCGTGGCCACGGTGCGCGCGCCCCCTGAGGGGCCGGAGCCGCCCGGGGAAACCGTGGCGAGCACCCTACCGGGTCCACGCGCAAGGCGGCGCACCGCCCTCCCCCGGGCGAATGGTCCGGCGCGACCACTGGACGCGGCCCGGGATGCGCAGTTCCCTGACTACGGGGGGCTGTCGTCCACGTACGGATTGGGGCGCTTTTCCATGACACCTACGCTCGTCCGGCACCACCCCGCGCGCGACTGGGCCGAGATCCAGGAACGGATGCTGGTCCCGCTCTACGAGGCGGTGTACGACCGTCTCGACGTGGGCGCGGGTTCCCGGCTGCTCGGCCTGGGCTGCGGCTCCGGCCTGGCCCTCCTGATGGCCGCGGCGCGGGGAGCACGGGTGGCCGGCGTGGACCGGGACCACGCGCGCGTGGAGCTGGCGAGGGAGCGGCTGCCGGAGGGCGTCACGGTCACGGAGGAGCCCCCGGAGGACCTGCCGTACGACGTGGTCACGGCCTTCCACGCGACGGGCGGGATCCTCCCCGAGCTCCGGGCGCTCACCCGTACGGCCCAATCGGGCACGGCCGTCGTCCTCGCCGACTGGGGGCCGCCGGAGCGGTGCGCCACGGAGTCGGTGCTGCGGGTCGCGGCCAGGCTCGCGGACCGCGGCCCCGCGCCGGGGATCGACCTGGACGCGCTGGTCGCCGGGGCGGGACTGCGGCCGGTCGGCTCGGGCCGCGTGGCCTGCCCCTTCGGGTACGCGGACGGGGCCAGCGCGGTGCGCGGGCTGCTGTCGACTGGCGCCTTCGACGAGGCCGTCCGCGCGACGGAACCCTCGCAGGTGGAGAAGGAGATCGAGGAGGCGCTCGCCCCGTACGTCCGCCCGGACGGGACGGTGTGGATGCCGAATGTCTTCCGGTACGTGGTCGCCAGGGTGCCGTAGTCCGTCAGGTCTGGATCCGGGATATCGGATCCAGGATCCAGGGCGTGGGAGCCGGGATATCGGATCCAGAGCGCTGGAGCCAGGACGCCGGATCCAGGATGTTGGATCCGGGAGGTTGGATCCGGGAGGTTGGATCCGGGAGGTTGGATCCAGAAGGTTGGATCCAAGACATCGGATCCAAGATCCAGCCCGCCCCCTCAGGCCGTCTCCTCCCCCACCCCCCGGCGCACGATGCCCGCCGTGCGGTAGGCCGCGTCCTCCTCCAGGGTCTCGTTGGCCAGGAGTGCCTCGGCCAGGGCGTCCAGTTGGTCGCGGTGCTCGCGGAGCTGTCGTACGGCGCTCTCGTAGCACTCGTCGACGATGCGGCGCATCTCCTCATCGACGGTGTCGAGGGTGGCGGGGGCGGCGGAGAGCCCGTACGCCTGCTGGGCGTCGCTCGGGATGGCGGTGAGGCGGCCGACGCGTTCGCTCATGCCCCAGCGGCCCGCCATGCCCCGGGCGATGTTGGTGACCTGTTCGAGGTCGCTCTCGGCGCCGGTGGTGATGACGCCGAAGACGACCTGTTCGGCCGCCATCCCGCCGAGGGCGCCGATGATCCGGCCGCGCAGGTAGTCCTCGGTGTAGGCGTACTTGTCGGCGTCGGGGGTCGACAGGGTGACGCCGAGGGCCCGGCCGCGCGGCACGATGGTGATCTTGCGGACCGGGTCGGCGCCGGGCTGGAGCATGCCGAGCAGGGCGTGGCCGCTCTCGTGGTACGCGGTCCGGCGCCGCTCCTCCAGGGGCATCACGAGGGGCCGTTCGGCGCCGAGCTGGACCTTCTCCAGGGCGTCGGACAGATCAGACTGGGTGACGGCCTTCTGGTCGCGCTTGACCGCGAGGAGGGCGGCCTCGTTGGCGAGGTTGGCGAGCTCGGCGCCGGTCATGCCGGGGGTGGTCCGGGCGACGTGCTCCAGGTCGACGTCCCGGGCGAGCGGGATCTCCCGCGTGTGGATCTTCAGGATGGCCTCGCGGCCGCCCCGGTCGGGCGGGTTGACGTGGACGATCCGGTCGAAGCGGCCCGGCCGGGTGAGGGCCGGGTCGAGGACGTCGGCGCGGTTGGTGGCGGCGAGGACGATGACCCCCTCGGAGCCGGTGAAGCCGTCCATCTCGGTGAGGATCTGGTTGAGGGTCTGCTCGCGCTCGTCGTGTCCGCCCATCCCGGAGCCGCCGCCCCGGGCCCGGCCGATGGTGTCGATCTCGTCGATGAAGATGATCGCGGGGGCGACCTTGCGGGCCTCGGCGAACAGCTCGCGGACGCGGGAGGCGCCGACGCCCACGATCATCTCGATGAACTCGGAGGCGGAGGCCGAGAAGAACGGCACTCCGGCCTCGCCCGCGACGGCCCGGGCCAGCAGGGTCTTGCCGGTGCCGGGAGGGCCCGCGAGGAGCACACCGCGGGGCATCTTGGCGCCCATCTCGCGGTAGGCCTGCGGGTTCTTCAGGAAGTCCACGACGTCGTTGAGCTCGCCCTCGACCTCGTCGATGCCGGCGACGTCCTCGAAGGTGGTGCGCCTGCCGCCCTCCAGCTCGACCGGTTTCGGCGGCTGCTTGCGGCCGAGCATGCCGCCCGCGCCGCCCATGCCCGCGCTCATCCGGCGGGCGATGAACACCCACAGCACGACGAGCAGCAGCATCGGCGCCAGCGAGATCAGGAGGTTGGCGAGGAAGCTGCGCTCCTGGACGACGGGCCGGGCGGTGACGGTGACGTTCTGCTTGGTCAGCTGCGCCCACAGGTCGTCGTCGGCGAAGGCGGGCCGCTGGGTCTGGAACTTGGTGTAGTCGCCCTCGCCGTCGGGGACGGGCTGCTTGTTCTTCAGCTGCCCCTGGATCGCGTCGCCCTTGGAGTAGATCTTGGTGACGTTCCCGGCGGCGACCTGCTTGTCGAACTCGGTGTACGAGATCGTCGGCCCGTCCCCCTCGTTGAAGAACGACAGCACGAGGTTGGCGATCAGGTACACGACGAGCGCGGTGAGGATGAGACTGCCCCAGCCTCCCGGCATCCTCTTCTTCGGCGACGGGGGCGGCGGGGCCCCTTCCGAGCGCCAGGGCTGATCGGTCCGGTCGCGCGGGGGTACGGGGTTGGCCACGTGGCTCTCCTCGGGGCGGCAGTGGCCCCAGTATCGAAGAGCGGGAGAAAACGGGCATCGCGGGCAGTCCGGAGGGATGAAAAGGGGCCCGGGGCGGTTTCGCACCGCCCCGGGCCCCTCACACCGGACCGGTCAGCCCATGAACTTCTTGAACTCCTCCGGGAGCTCGAAGTCCTTGGGGGTCTGCCCCGCCGCCGGGAGGCCGAACGCGCCGCCCGCCTGCGCCTGCTCGCGGCGCTCGGCCGCGGCCTGCTCCTCGGCCTTCCGCTTCATCGGGTTGCCGCTCTTGCGCTTGCCCTTGGCCTGCTTGGCCTGCTTCTTCTGCCGGCCGGGGCCGCCGCCCATGCCCGGGATGCCGGGCATCCCCGGCATGCCGCCGCCCTGCGCCATGCGGGACATCATCTTGCGGGCCTCGAAGAACCGCTCGACCAGGCCCTTGACCGCGCTGACCTCGACGCCGGAACCCTTGGCGATACGGGCACGCCGGGAGCCGTTGATGATGGTCGGGTCCTGGCGCTCGGCCGGGGTCATCGACTTGATGATGGCGCCGATGCGGTCGACCTCACGCTCGTCGATGTTGGCGATCTGCTCCCGCATCTGGCCCATGCCGGGCAGCATCCCGAGCAGCTTGGAGATGGAGCCCATCTTGCGGACCTGCTCCATCTGCGCCAGGAAGTCGTCGAGCGTGAAGCCCTCGCCCTTCTTCGAGGCGAGCTTCGAGGCCATCTTGGCAGCCTCTTCCTCGTCGAAGGTCTGCTGCGCCTTCTCGATGAGGGAGAGCATGTCGCCCATGCCGAGGATGCGGGACGCCATGCGGTCCGGGTGGAACGCGTCGAAGTCGTCCAGCTTCTCGCCGTTGGAGGCGAACATGATCTGCTTGCCGGTGACGTGCGCGATGGAGAGCGCGGCACCACCGCGGGCGTCGCCGTCGAGCTTGGAGAGCACCACGCCGTCGAAGCCGACGCCGTCGCGGAAGGCCTCGGCGGTGTTGACCGCGTCCTGACCGATCATGGCGTCGACGACGAAGAGGACCTCGTCGGGGCTGACGGCGTCACGGATGTCCGCGGCCTGCTGCATCAGCTCCTGGTCGATGCCGAGGCGGCCGGCGGTGTCGACGATGACGACGTCGTACAGCTTGGTCCGCGCGTACTCGATCGAGTCCTTCGCGACCTGGACCGGGTCGCCGACGCCGTTGCCCGGCTGCGGGCCGTAGAAGGCCACGCCGGCGCGGTCGGCGACGACGGAGAGCTGCGTGACGGCGTTGGGGCGCTGGAGGTCACAGGCGACGAGCAGCGGCGAGTGGCCCTGGCTCTTCAGCCAGAGGCCGAGCTTTCCGGCGAGGGTGGTCTTACCGGCACCCTGGAGACCGGCGAGCATGATCACGGTCGGGGCGGTCTTGGCGAACCGCAGACGGCGGGTCTCGCCGCCCAGGATCGAGATCAGCTCGTCGTTGACGATCTTGATGACCTGCTGGGCGGGGTTGAGGGCCTGGGAGACCTCAGCGCCCAGCGAGCGCTCCTTGACCTGCTTGATGAAGGCGCGGACGACCGGCAGGGCGACATCCGCTTCGAGCAGCGCGATACGGATCTCGCGCGCGGTGGCGTCGATGTCCGCCTCGGACAGACGGCCCTTGCCGCGGAGGTTCTTGAAGGTCGCTGCAAGGCGGTCGGAGAGGGTATCGAACACGGCGGTCGCGGATCCTCGGTGTCGGGGGCGGTCGGATTGCCCTCCAGGGTATCGGGCCGCTCGAAGTGTGTGCCCCCGCCCGCCGAATCCGGCGCGGGAGGGGCGGTGCGGGTCGGGGTTTCACCCCAGCGCCTCCTCCAGCGCGCGGGCCAGGTCGATCGCCTCCTCGTCCGTGAGGAGGCTGCCGTCCGGGCGGGTCACGTACAGGGTGTCGACGGCGTTGGCGCCCAAGGTGGAGACGTGGGCGCTGCGCACCCGTACCGCCGCCCCCTCCAGGGCGCGGCCGATCCTGTGCAGCAGCCCCGGGGCGTCCTGGGCGCGGACCTCGATCACGGTGGCGAGGCGGGAGTCGGCGGCGGCGACGGTGACGCGGGGCGGCGGGGCGGCCAGGCCCCGGCGGCGGGGGTAGGCGGCCTCGCGTTCGGCGAGGCGGGCGGGGATGTCGAGGGAGCCGTCGAGGGCGCGGACGAGGTCGGCGCGGAGCCGGGCGGCCTCGGGCAGGGAGCCGTACTCGGCGGCGACGCGCCAGTCGAGGACGAGGACGGAGCCGGAGCCGAGGCCGCCGGGCAGGTCGACGGCTCGGAGGTCGGCGGCGCGGACGGTGAGCCGGTGGAGGGCGAGGACGCCGGCGACGGCGGGGAGGACGCCGGGCTGGTCGGGCAGGGCGATGAGGAGTTCGACGCCGACGGGCTCGGGCTCGTCCTCGTCGAGGGGCTGTTCGTCGCGGGTGTGGAGGGCCAGGACCGGTTCGCCGGTGCGCAGGGCCTCGATCGCGAGGCGTTCCTGCTCGGCGCTGGGGGCGGCGGCCTCCGGGTCGGGCAGGGGTTCGCCCGCGAGGACGCCGGCGACCCGTTTGACCAGGTCGGCCACGAGCGAGGCGCGCCAGGAGGACCAGGCGGCGGGGCCGGTGGCGAGGGCGTCGGCCTCGGTGAGGGCGTGCAGGAGCTCCAGGGTGCCGAGGGTGCCGACGGCGGTGGCGACGGACTGGACGGTGGCGGGGTCGTCGAGGTCGCGCCGGGTGGCGGTCTCGACGAGGAGCAGGTGGTGGCGGACGGCGGTGGCGATGACGGCGGTGTCGGTGCGGTCGAAGCCGATGCGGGCGGCGAGGTCGCGGGCGATGGTCTCGCCGGCGACGGAGTGGTCGCCGGGCCAGCCCTTGCCGATGTCGTGGAGGAGGGCGGCGACGAGGAGGAGGTCGGGGCGGCCGACGCGGCGGGTGAGCGAGGAGGCGCGGACGGCGGTCTCGACGAGGTGCCGGTCGACGGTCCAGGTGTGGACGGGGTTGCGCTGGGGCCGGCAGCGGACGCGCTCCCAGTCGGGCAGGAGCCGGGTGACGATCCCTTCGGCCTCCAGGGCCTCCCAGACGGGGACGGTGGCCTCGCCCGCGCCGAGGAGGGTGACGAGTTCCTCGCGGGCCTCGGCGGGCCAGGGCACCGGGAGGGGTTTGGCGGCGGCCGCGAGGCGGCGTACGGCGTGCGGGGAGATCGGGAGGGCGGACTGGGCGGCCGCGGCGGCGGCCCGCAGGGGCAGGACGGGGTCGCGTTCCGGCCGGGCGCCGCGGGCTAGGACGGCCTCGCCGTCCATCTCGACGACGCCCTCGGCGAGCGGGGTGCGTTCGACGGGGGGTTTCGCGCCGCCGCCTCCCCGGCTCAGGAGCGTGCGGAGCCGGGGGCGGGCGGAGCGGGCCTTGAGGACGCGGTTGACCTCGCGCCAGGTGACGTCGGTGGCGTACGAGATGGTCCGGGCGGCCTCGTACACCTCGCGGAGCAGGGTGTCGGCGTCGAGGAGGCCGAGTCCGGCGGCGACGGCGTCCTGTTCCTGGAGGGCGAGCCGGTCGGTGGCGCGGCCGGTGGCGAGGTGGAGGGCGTCGCGGGCGTCGAGGAGGCGGCGGCGGGCGACGTCGAGGCCCTCGCGGGGGGCGTCGGCGAGCCAGGAGGCGGCGACGGCGCGCAGGACCTGGGCGTCGCGGAGCCCGCCCCTGGCCTCCTTGAGGTCGGGTTCGAGGAGGTACTGCAGCTCCCCCGTGCGTTCGGCGCGCTCCCGGCAGAGGGCGTCGAGTTCGGGGAGGCGCTTGGGGGCCTGGTTGCGCCAGTCGGCGAGGACGGTGGTGCGCAGGGCGGCGACGAGTCCGGCGTCGCCCGCGACGGTCCGGGCGTCGAGGAGGCCGAGGTGGGCCTTGAGGTCCTCGCCCGCGGTGGCGCGGGCCTCGGCGGGGGTGCGGACGGAGTGGTCGAGGGCGAGTCCGAGGTCCCAGACGGGGTACCAGATCCGGTCGGCGAGGGCGGCGACGGCGGCCTTGTCGGCGGTGCCGTCGTGGAGCAGGAGGAGGTCGAGGTCGCTGCGCGGGGAGAGTTCGGCGCGCCCGTAGCCGCCGACGGCGACGAGGGCGGTCCCGCGGGGCGGTGCGGCGGCGGCGAAGAGGCCGGCCAGCCAGTCGTCGGTGAGCCGGGCCAGGGCGGCACGGCGCGGCGGCCCGGGCCGCTCCTTCTCCTGGAGGAGGAGCAGCCGGGCCGCCGCGTAACCGCCGGGTCCCGATTCTTCGGTCGTGTCGCTCGTGTCGAGGTTCGTCACCCGGCGGCTCCCCTTCGTGCTGACAGGCCGTACTGGCAGGCCGTGCTTACAGTGCGTCCGGACCGCGCTCGCCGGTGCGGACCCGTACGGCGGTCTCGACCGGCACGCTCCACACCTTGCCGTCTCCGATCTTGCCGGTCCGGGCGGCCTTCACGACGACGTCGATGAGCTGTTCGGCGTCCTCGTCCTCGACGAGGACCTCGATGCGGATCTTGGGGACCAGGTCGACGGTGTACTCGGCGCCCCGGTAGACCTCGGTGTGGCCGCGCTGGCGGCCGTAGCCGCTGGCCTCGGTGACGGTGAGGCCGTGCACGCCGAACGCCTGGAGGGCCTCCTTGATCTCGTCGAGCCGGTGCGGCTTCACGACCGCGGTGATGAGCTTCATGCGTCCACCTTCTTGTTCTCGCTCGGGACGGGCGTCGCCAGGGCGGTGCTGCGTCCGGTGATGCCGCCGCCGGCTCCGCTGAAGTCGTACGCGGTCTCGGCGTGCTCGACCTGGTCGATGCCGGAGACCTCGTCGTCCTCGCTGACCCGCATGCCCATCGTCCTGTCGATGATCAGGGCGAGGACCGCGGAGGCGATCAGAGAGTAGGCGAGGACCGCGAGGACTCCGACGGCCTGCTTGCCGAGCTGTTCGAGGCCACCGCCGTAGAAGAGGCCCTTGGCGTCGGACTGGACGCCGCCGGTGGCGAAGAAGCCGACGAGGAGGGAGCCGACGATGCCGCCGACGAGGTGGACGCCGACGACGTCGAGGGAGTCGTCGTAGCCGAACTTGTACTTGAGGCCGACGGCCATGGCGCACAGGAGGCCGGCGATCGCGCCGATGGCGATGGCGCCGAGCGGGGAGCAGGAGCCGCCGGAGGGGGTGATGGCGACGAGGCCGGCGACCGCGCCGGAGGCGGCGCCGAGGGTGGTGAAGGAGCCGTGGCGGACCTTCTCGTACGCGAGCCAGGCGAGCATGGCGGCGGCGGTGGCGACCTGGGTGTTGACGAACATCACGGCGCCGACGCCGTCGTCGTTGCCGAGCCAGGATCCGGCGTTGAAGCCGAACCAGCCGAACCAGAGGAGACCGGCGCCGAGCATGACCAGGGGGAGGCTGTGCGGGCGCATCGGGTCCTTCTTGAAGCCGACGCGCTTGCCGATGACGAGGATGACGCCGAGGGCGGCGGCGCCGGCGTTGATGTGGACGGCGGTACCGCCGGCGAAGTCGATGACGCCCATCTCGAAGAGCCAGCCGCCCGCGCCCCAGACCCAGTGGGCGACGGGGAAGTAGACGATCGTGACCCAGAGGGTGATGAAGAGGGCCCAGGCGGTGAACTTGACGCGGTCGGCGAGGGCGCCGCTGATGAGGGCGGGCGTGATGACCGCGAACATCAGCTGGAAGACGGCGAAGACGTAGACCGGGATGGTGTAGCCGTCCCAGAGCTCGGTGATGCCGATGCCGCTGAGGCCGACGTACTCGGAGGACCAGCCGATCAGCGAGCCCGAGTCGGTGCCGAAGGCGACGCTGAAGCCGAAGAGCACCCAGAGGATCGTGACGATCCCGAGGCTGATGAAGCTCATCATCAGCATGTTGAGGGTGGACTTGACGCGGACCATGCCTCCGTAGAAGAAGGCGAGTGCCGGGGTCATCAGCATGACCAGGGCGGAGCAGATGAGCATGAACCCGGTGTTGGCTGCAGACAGCTCGGGGGCGTCTGCGGCCAGGGTCGTGATGGCTGGTGCCATCGGCGTCTCCTCGTCGTCGGTACGGCCTGTGCGGGGCGGGGCCGGAGGCGGTTATGCGCCAGAGATTCGCTCAGCGCGGTTTCCGCCGATGCCGCTCGATGTTTCGCGGCGGTGACGAAGGAGCGGGGCGTGTTACGTAGCCGTGAACGGCCGGTCGCGACGAGAGGGCGTCCGTACGGCCCCGGGGGGGAACAGACCGGCCGCGCCGGGCGTCCGTGTGACCTTGCGGCGGGGGAGCCGAGTCGGGCTTTACGGGACGGCCGGCGCGGCCGGGGTCTGTGCGGGCCCCGAAGCGGGGCCGGGCGGGGCCTGGGGGCCCGGGGAGGGGGTCAGACCGCTTCGGCGGCCTCGGGGAGGAGCTGGGTGAGCCGGTCGGTGAGCTGGACGACCTCGGCGACGTCGCTGTAGTTGCGGGCGGCGTGGTCGACGGTCTTGCGGAGCCGGGTGTTGACCCGCTCGGAGCGGATGCTGCGGGCGACCCCGAGGGCCTTCTCGGCGAGGACCACGGACTGCTCGGGCTCGCGCTTGAGGAGGTGGACGGTGGCCATGCCGATCAGGTTGAGCGCGTACGACCGCTGGTGGTCGGGGTCCTTCTCGAAGAGCTCGACGGCCCGCTCCATGACGGGCTCGGCGAGCGAGGCGTAGGTCGGGGAGCGGCCGGCGACGTAGGCGAGGTCGCGGTAGGAGTGGGAGTTCTCGCCGTTGAGCTCGGCCTCGGAGAAGAAGCCGATCCAGTCGGGCTCGGGCTCGCCGTCGAGGCCGACGTCGGCGAAGGTGTCCTCGGCCATCCGGACGGCCCGCTTGCACTTGGAGGGCTGCCCCATGTTGGCGTAGGCGCGGGCCTCCATCGCATACAGCATGGCCTGGGTGCGGGCGGTGGCGCAGTCCCGACTGCCGTACTGGGCGAGGTGGATGAGTTCGAGGGCGTCGTCGGGCCGGCCGAGGTGGATCATCTGGCGGCTCATGGAGGAGAGGATGTACGAGCCGAGGGGCTTGTCGCCGGCCTCCTTGGCGGCGTGCAGGGCGAGCACGAAGTACTTCTGGGCGGTGGGCTGGAGGCCGACGTCGTAGCTCATCCAGCCGGCGAGCTCGGCGAGCTCGGCGGCGCAGGTGAAGAGGCGCTTGGCGGTGGCGGCGGGCTGGGACTCCTGGAGGAGGTCGGTGACCTCGTGGAGCTGGCCGACGACGGCCTTGCGGCGCAGTCCGCCGCCGCACTGGGCGTCCCACTTGCGGAACATGGCGGTGGTGGACTCCAGGAGGTCGAGCTCGACCTCGGAGAGCCGGTTGGGGCGGCGGGGGTCCACGAGGGGCTCGGGGCGCTCGGTGTCGCCGACGGGGGTGGGGACGAGCCAGCGCTGCATCGGTTCGATGAGGGCGGGTCCCGCGGCGAGCTGGAGGGAGGAGCCGAGGAAGCCCCGGCGGGCGAGCATGAGGTCGCTGCGGGAGAACTCGCTGAGCAGGGCGACGGTCTGCGGGCCGGCCCAGGGCAGGTCGACGCCGGAGACGGAGGGCGACTGGTGGGCGGTGCGCAGTCCGAGGTCCTCGATGGCGACGACGGAGCCGAAGCGCTCGGAGAAGAGCTCGGAGAGGATCCGCGGGATCGGCTCGCGGGGCTGCTCGCCGTCGAGCCAGCGGCGCACGCGCGAGGTGTCCGTGGAGATGTGGTGCGCGCCCATCTGGCGTGCCCTGCGGTTCACTTGGCGTGCCAGTTCGCCCTTCGACCAGCCGCTGCGCACGAACCACGAGCCCAGCTGCTCGTTCGGGCGCTTGCCGGCAGTCGTACCGTCTGCGCCGTTGCCGCTCACTGGAACGCCCCCATCTCCACCTGATTATCTGTCGTCCGAACCCCTATCAGAATGCCGCCTCTCGCGGCACCCGTCCGACGTTCGTCCTCCTTCGAACTGGAAACCGGGTTGCCTCCGGCATACCCACGCACGCAAGCGGCCCCGGGGTTCGAGTACCGAAAGTAATCCTACGATCACCCCTCCACGAGGGCGATTCAAGAAACGCCACCATTCGCCACCCCTTCGAATGAACTCGCCACGCGCGGAACGCGATTCACTTGACATGCGACGAACCGGAGTCGGCGGACGGAAGCGCGGAGAGGCGTGCGCCAGGGTCCGCACCACCCCACTCACGACCGTGCGCCACGCTTGGCCACGGATCGTGACGAAGGGTGACGGCGGTGCTCCGGGTCGTAACCACCGGCGCGCTCTACCCGTTGGAGGGGGCATGGGTTTCACGATCGGCGGCATTCGTGAGATGCGGTCCGGCGCACGCCGCCGCGTACGCACCACGGAGTGCACAGCGGTGGCCGAGTACACGGGACTGTGGGGCTGGGACGTCGTCCCCGGCGCGCGGGCCGTCTCCGGCCAGTGCTCCTGCGGGGATCCGGCCTGCGCGGCCCCGGGCGCGCACCCTCTCTCCTTCGCGGAACCGGTCCCGGCGGGCGCCGGCCTCGACGTGGCCAGCAAGGCGTGGTCCGAGTACCCGGGCGCGACGCTGCTCCTCCCGGTCGGCCGGGCCTTCGACGTGATCGAGGTCGCCGAGGCCGCGGGCCGGCGGGCGCTGGTGCGCCTGGAGCGCATGGGGCTGCCGCTGGGCCCGGTGTGCGCGACCCCGACCGGACGGGCGCGGTTCTTCGTCGCCCCGGGCGCGGCGGCCGAGCTGCCGCAGCTGCTGTACCGGATGGGCTGGGACGACGCCGATCTGGACCTGCACTGCCTGGGGCCCGGCTCCCATGTCACCGCTCCCCCATCGGACCTGGGCGGGCTCGGGCCGGTGCGCTGGCTGCGGCCCCCGACGCTGGACACGGCGGGCGCGCCCCCGCAGGCCCGGCTGCTGCTCGGCACCCTGGCGTACATCTGCCACCGGACGCACTTCTAGCCCGTACGCGCGTGAGGGCCCCCGCCAGGAGATGGCGGGGTGAAGACGAACTCGGAGTGCGGAGCCGGGGTGCCCCCCACCTCCTCCAGGAGCGCGCGGACCGCGGCCTGCCCCAT
>NZ_JBEXSZ010000123.1:0-25289 GCF_040613865.1 Streptomyces sp. NPDC006197
TCAGGCCTCCAGGGGCGGGGCGAAAGCGGGCTCTCTCACCCCACCACCCGGGCGGGCGTCGCGCAGTGCACCTGGAAGGAGTCGTGAAAGGCGGGCGTCCACGGGCCCGGCGGCGGTACGTTTCTGCTGTGCCCTGGTAAGGGGTCAGTTCTCCTCGTGGGCGACCGCGCGGCGCGCGTCCGCGTCCAGGACGCCCCAGCTGATCAGCTGCTCGGTGAGGACCGAGGGGGACTGGTCGTAGATGACGGCGAGCGTGCGCAGGTCGTCCTGACGGATCGACAGCACCTTGCCGTTGTAGTCGCCGCGCTGCGACTGGATCGTCGCCGCGTAGCGCTGGAGCGGGCCCGCCTTCTCCTGCGGGACGTGGGCCAGGCGCTCCAGATCGAGGACCAGCTTCGGCGGCGGCTCGGCGGCGCCGCCCGGAGTGGTGCCCGGCAGGAGCTCCTGCACCGGCACCCCGTAGAAGTCCGCCAGCTCGGCAAGACGCTGCACGGTCACCGCACGGTCTCCGCGCTCGTACGAGCCGACCACGACCGCCTTCCAGCGGCCCTGGGACTTCTCCTCCACCCCGTGGAGGGAGAGACCCTGCTGGGTGCGGATGGCGCGGAGTTTGGCCCCGAGCTGCTTTGCGTATTCGCTGGACATAACGCTCCCGGACGCTGTGACGACATGCGGCTGCGCCGCGCGGCTGGTAACTCACTGTGAGGTTACGCAGCGTTACACCCACCCGTCAAGCCGAATGGTCCGTACCGCCCCCTCCCGAGGGACGGCGCCCGGAGGGGCGGCAGGGGTGCGCGGGACCGGGGCTCCCACCCCTGGTAGAGTGAACGGCGCAAATCCGACGTCCTTTAAGAGCCGTCCCGTGAGGCGGAGAAGGAGGTCCGTTCACCATGGACACCCAGCAGCAGTACGGCGACGACGCGCGGCCCGTTCTCGAGGCCCCGGACATCGCGCGGGTCCTGACCCGCATCGCCCACGAGATCGTCGAGCGCGCCAAGGGCGCCGACGACGTGGTCCTCCTCGGCATCCCCACCCGCGGCGTCTTCCTCGCCCGCCGGCTCGCCGAGAAGCTCGAATCGATCACCGGCACCAAGATCCCGGTCGGATCCCTCGACATCACCATGTACCGGGACGACCTGCGGATGAAGCCCGCCCGCGCCATCGGCCGCACCGAGATCCCCGGTGACGGCGTCGACGGCCGCCTCGTCGTCCTCGTCGACGACGTCCTCTTCTCCGGCCGCACCATCCGCGCCGCCCTCGACGCCCTCGGCGACATCGGCCGCCCGCGCGCCGTCCAGCTCGCGGTCCTCGTCGACCGCGGCCACCGCGAGCTCCCGATCCGCGCCGACTACGTCGGAAAGAACCTCCCCACGTCGCTGCGGGAGACGGTCAAGGTCCAGCTCGCCGAGGAAGACGGTCGCGACACCGTCCTGCTCGGCAGCAAGCCCGTCTCCTAGCCGGACCGGCACCCCCGACGGGGCCGGGGCACAGCCCTGCGCACCCGCATGCCCTCACCCTCCCACCACGGAGCGAAACCCCGATGATGCGTCACCTCATCTCGGCCGCCGACCTCACCCGCGACGACGCCGTCCAGATCCTCGACACCGCCGAGGAGATGGCCCGGGTGGCCGACCGGCCCATCAAGAAGCTGCCGACCCTGCGCGGCCGGACCATCTGCAACCTCTTCTTCGAGGACTCCACCCGCACCCGGATCTCCTTCGAGGCCGCCGAGAAGCGCCTCTCCGCCGACGTGATCAACTTCGCGGCCAAGGGCTCCAGCGTCTCCAAGGGCGAGTCCCTCAAGGACACCGCGCAGACCCTGGAGGCCATGGGCGTCGACGCGGTCGTCATCCGGCACAGCGCCTCCGGCGCCCCGTACCGGCTCGCCACCTCCGGCTGGATCGACGCCCCCGTCATCAACGCCGGCGACGGCACCCACCAGCACCCCACCCAGGCCCTCCTCGACGCCTTCACCATGCGCCGCCGCCTCGTCGGCCGCGACGCCGGCCTCGGCCAGGACCTCGCCGGCAAGCGCATCACCCTCGTGGGCGACGTCCTGCACAGCCGGGTCGCCCGCTCCAACGTCGACCTGCTCCACACCCTCGGCGCCGAGGTCACCCTGGTGGCCCCGCCCACCCTGGTCCCCGTCGGCGTCGAGACCTGGCCCTGCGACATCTCGTACGACCTCGACAGCGTGCTGCCGAAGTCCGACGCGGTGATGATGCTGCGTGTGCAGCGCGAGCGGATGAACGCCGCCTTCTTCCCGACCGAGCGCGAGTACTCGCGCCGCTACGGGCTCGACGGCGAGCGGATGGCGAAGATGCCCGAGCACGCCATCGTCATGCACCCCGGTCCCATGGTCCGCGGCATGGAGATCACCGCCGAGGTCGCCGACTCCGACCGCTGCACGGTCGTCGAGCAGGTCGCCAACGGCGTCTCGATCCGGATGGCCGTCCTCTACCTGCTGCTCGGCGGCAACGACTCCGCCGCCCCCGCCACCCCCGCCCGTACCGAGGAGAGCAAGTAACCATGAGCAAGACCCTTATCCGCGGTGCGAAGGTCCTCGGCGGCGACGTCCAGGACGTCCTCATCGACGGCGAGACCATCGCCCAGGTCGGGACGGGCCTCTCCGCCGAGGGCGCGACCGTGATCGAGGCCGACGGCCGGATCCTGCTGCCCGGCCTGGTCGACCTCCACACCCACCTGCGCGAGCCCGGCCGCGAGGACTCCGAGACCGTCCTCACCGGCACCCGCGCCGCCGCCTCCGGCGGCTACACCGCCGTCTTCGCCATGGCCAACACCCACCCGGTCGCCGACACCGCCGGCGTCGTCGAGCAGGTCTACCGCCTCGGCAAGGAGTCCGGCTACTGCGACGTCCAGCCCATCGGCGCCGTCACCGTCGGCCTGGAGGGCAAGAAGCTCGCCGAGCTCGGCGCCATGCACGACTCCGCCGCCGGCGTCACCGTCTTCTCCGACGACGGCAAGTGCGTCGACGACGCCGTGATCATGCGCCGCGCCCTGGAGTACGTGAAGGCCTTCGGCGGCGTCGTCGCCCAGCACGCCCAGGAGCCCCGCCTCACCGAGGGCGCCCAGATGAACGAGGGCGTCGTCTCCGCCGAGCTCGGCCTCGGCGGCTGGCCCGCCGTCGCCGAGGAGTCGATCATCGCCCGCGACGTCCTCCTCGCCGAGCACGTCGGCTCCCGCGTCCACATCTGCCACCTCTCCACCGCCGGCTCC
Source organism: Streptomyces sp. NPDC006197 (assembly GCF_040613865.1). Taxonomy (NCBI): domain Bacteria; kingdom Bacillati; phylum Actinomycetota; class Actinomycetes; order Kitasatosporales; family Streptomycetaceae; genus Streptomyces; species Streptomyces sp. NPDC006197. The sequence goes on from NZ_JBEXSZ010000123.1 coordinate 3,238, forward strand.
GTCGAGATCGTCCGCTGGGCCAAGTCCCGCGGCATCGACGTCACCGCCGAGGTCACCCCGCACCACCTCCTCCTCACGGACGAGCTGGTCCGCTCGTACAACCCGGTCTACAAGGTCAACCCGCCGCTGCGCACCGAGAAGGACGTCCTCGCCCTGCGCGAGGCGCTGGCCGACGGCACGATCGACATCGTCGCCACCGACCACGCCCCGCACCCGCACGAGGACAAGGACTGCGAGTGGGCCGCGGCCGCCATGGGCATGGTCGGCCTGGAGACCGCCCTCTCCGTCGTCCAGCAGACGATGGTCGAGACCGGCCTCCTCGACTGGGCCGGCGTCGCCGACCGGATGTCCTTCGCCCCTGCCCGCATCGGACGGGCCCAGGGCCACGGACGCCCCGTCTCGGCAGGTGAGCCCGCGAACCTGACGCTGGTCGATCCGGCTTACCGTGGTGTCGTGGACCCCGCGGACTTCGCCTCCCGCAGCCGCAACACCCCCTACGAGGGCCGTGAGCTGCCGGGACGCGTCACCCACACCTTCCTGCGGGGCCGGGCAACGGTCGTGGACGGGAAGCTGGCGTGACACCACTCATCGCAATCGCCGCAGAGGCTGCCGAGCAGAAGTCGGCGGAGGTGACCGACTGGGCCGGGCGGCTCGGCTGGGTCGCCGGACTGCTCCTCTTCGTCGCCTTCGTCTACTGGCTCATGCGCCAGGGATGGAAGTGGCGCGGCAGCCTCCAGTCCGACCTCCCCGCCCTCCCCACCGCGCCGGAGTCCGCCGGTGAGGCGACACTGACTCTCAGCGGGCGCTACCACGGGTCCACGACCGCCGGGCAGTGGCTCGACCGGATCGTCGCCCACGGCCTCGGCACCCGCAGCCGCGCCGAGCTCACGCTCACCGACGCCGGGATCGAGGTCGTCCGCCCCGGGGCGAACGACTTCTTCGTACCGGCAGCCGCCCTGCGCGGCGCCCGCCTCGACAAGGGCATCGCAGGCAAGGTCCTCACCGAGGGCGGGCTCCTGATCATCACCTGGGAGCACGGCGGCAAGCTGCTCGACTCCGGCTTCCGCTCCGACCGGGCGGCCGAGCACACCGCCTGGGTCGAGGCCCTCAACTCCATGAACGCCGTATCCACCACGACGGAAGGCATCGCACGATGACGACCTCCACCAGGGGAGCCGCCAAGGTTCCCGCCGTACTCGTCCTGGAGGACGGCCGCATCTTCCGCGGCCGCGCCTACGGGGCCGTGGGGGAGACCTTCGGCGAGGCCGTGTTCTCCACCGGCATGACCGGCTACCAGGAGACCCTCACCGACCCGTCGTACCACCGGCAGGTCGTGGTCATGACCGCCCCCCACGTCGGCAACACCGGCGTCAACGACGAGGACCCCGAGTCCGGCCGCATCTGGGTCTCCGGCTACGTCGTCCGCGACCCCGCCCGCGTCTCGTCCAACTGGCGCTCCCGGCGCTCGCTGGACGAGGAGCTGCGCGATCAGGGCGTCGTCGGCATCCAGGGCATCGACACCCGCGCCCTCACCCGCCACCTGCGCGAGAGCGGCGCCATGCGCGTCGGCATCTTCTCCGGCAGCGCGCTCCCCGACGAGGGCACCATGCTCGCCGAGGTCCGCCAGCAGCCCGAGATGAAGGGCGCGAACCTCTCCGCCGAGGTCGCCACCCAGGAGACGTACGTCGTCCCCGCGATCGGCGAGAAGAAGTTCACCGTCGCCGCCGTCGACCTCGGCATCAAGGGCATGACCCCGCACCGGATGGCCGAACGCGGCATCGAGGTCCACGTCCTGCCCGCCACCGCCACCGCCGAGGACGTCTACGCCGTCCAGCCCGACGGCGTGTTCTTCTCCAACGGCCCCGGCGACCCGGCCACCGCCGACGGACCCGTCTCCGTCATGCAGGCCGTCCTGGAGCGCAAGACGCCCCTGTTCGGCATCTGCTTCGGCAACCAGATCCTCGGCCGTGCCCTCGGCTTCGGCACCTACAAGCTGAAGTACGGCCACCGCGGCATCAACCAGCCGGTCCAGGACCGCACCACGGGCAAGGTCGAGGTCACCGCGCACAACCACGGCTTCGCCGTCGACGCGCCCCTCGACAAGGTCTCCGAGACCCCCTTCGGGCGGGTCGAGGTCTCCCACGTCTGCCTGAACGACAACGTCGTGGAAGGCCTCCAGCTGCTCGACCAGCCGGCCTTCTCCGTCCAGTACCACCCCGAGGCGGCCGCGGGCCCGCACGACGCCGCGTACCTCTTCGACCGCTTCGTGACCCTCATGGAGGCCGAGCGTGCCTAAGCGCACCGATATCCAGTCCGTCCTGGTCATCGGCTCCGGCCCGATCGTCATCGGCCAGGCCGCAGAGTTCGACTACTCCGGCACCCAGGCCTGCCGCATCCTCAAGGCCGAGGGCCTGCGGGTGATCCTGGTCAACTCCAACCCGGCCACGATCATGACCGACCCGGAGATCGCCGACGCCACCTACGTCGAGCCGATCACCCCCGAGTTCGTCGAGAAGATCATCGCCAAGGAGCGCCCCGACGCCCTCCTGCCCACCCTCGGCGGCCAGACCGCGCTCAACACCGCGATCTCCATGCACGAGCAGGGCGTCCTCGAGAAGTACGGCGTCGAGCTCATCGGCGCCAACGTCGAGGCCATCCACAAGGGCGAGGACCGCGACCTCTTCAAGGGCGTCGTCGAGGCCGTCAAGGCCAAGATCGGATACGGCGAGTCCGCCCGCTCCGTCATCTGCCACTCCATGGACGACGTCCTCAAGGGCGTCGAGACGCTCGGCGGCTACCCCGTCGTCGTCCGCCCCTCCTTCACCATGGGCGGCGCCGGCTCCGGCTTCGCCCACGACGAGGAGGAGCTGCGCCGCATCGCCGGCCAGGGCCTGACGCTCTCCCCGACCACCGAGGTGCTCCTGGAGGAGTCCATCCTCGGCTGGAAGGAGTACGAGCTGGAGCTCATGCGCGACAAGAACGACAACGTCGTGGTCGTCTGCTCCATCGAGAACTTCGACCCGATGGGCGTCCACACCGGTGACTCGATCACCGTCGCCCCGGCGATGACGCTCACCGACCGCGAGTACCAGCGCCTGCGCGACATCGGCATCGCGATCATCCGCGAGGTCGGCGTCGACACCGGCGGCTGCAACATCCAGTTCGCGGTCAACCCGGACGACGGCCGGATCATCGTCATCGAGATGAACCCGCGCGTCTCCCGCTCCTCGGCGCTCGCCTCCAAGGCGACCGGCTTCCCGATCGCCAAGATCGCGGCCCGTCTCGCCGTCGGCTACACGCTGGACGAGATCCCGAACGACATCACGGAGAAGACCCCGGCGTCCTTCGAGCCCACGCTCGACTACGTCGTCGTCAAGGCCCCGCGCTTCGCCTTCGAGAAGTTCCCGCAGGCCGACTCCACCCTCACCACCACCATGAAGTCGGTCGGCGAGGCCATGGCCATCGGCCGCAACTTCACCGAGGCCCTCCAGAAGGCCCTGCGCTCCCTGGAGAAGAAGGGCTCGCAGTTCACCTTCACCGGCGAGCCCGGCGACAAGGCCGAACTGCTCCGCGAGTCGGTCCGCCCGACCGACGGCCGCATCAACACGGTCATGCAGGCCATCCGCGCCGGCGCCACCCCGCAGGAGGTCTTCGACGCCACGAAGATCGACCCCTGGTTCGTCGACCAGCTCTTCCTGATCAAGGAGATCGCCGACGACCTGGCCGCCGCCGAGAAGCTCGACCCCGAGCTGCTCGCCGAGGCCAAGCGCCACGGCTTCTCCGACGCCCAGATCGCCGAGATCCGCGGCCTGCGCGAGGACGTCGTCCGCGAGGTCCGGCACGCCCTCGGCGTCCGCCCCGTCTACAAGACGGTCGACACCTGCGCCGCCGAGTTCGCCGCCAAGACCCCGTACTTCTACTCGTCCTACGACGAGGAGACCGAGGTCGCCCCGCGCGAGAAGCCCGCGGTGATCATCCTGGGCTCCGGCCCGAACCGCATCGGCCAGGGCATCGAGTTCGACTACTCCTGCGTCCACGCCTCCTTCGCCCTGAGCGACGCCGGCTACGAGACCGTGATGGTCAACTGCAACCCGGAGACCGTCTCGACGGACTACGACACCTCCGACCGCCTGTACTTCGAGCCGCTGACGCTGGAAGACGTGCTGGAGATCGTCCACGCCGAGACCCTCGCAGGACCCGTCGCCGGTGTCGTCGTCCAGCTCGGCGGCCAGACCCCGCTGGGCCTGTCGCAGGCGCTCAAGGACAACGGCGTGCCGGTCGTCGGCACCTCCCCGGAGGCCATCCACGCCGCCGAGGACCGCGGCGCCTTCGGCCGCGTCCTCGCCGAGGCCGGGCTCCCCGCGCCGAAGCACGGCACCGCGACCACCTTCGCCGGCGCCAAGGCCATCGCCGACGAGATCGGCTACCCCGTCCTCGTACGCCCCTCGTACGTGCTCGGCGGCCGCGGCATGGAGATCGTGTACGACGAGGCCCGCCTGGAGTCGTACATCGCCGAGTCCACCGAGATCAGCCCCACCCGGCCGGTCCTGGTCGACCGCTTCCTCGACGACGCCATCGAGATCGACGTCGACGCGCTCTACGACGGCGAGGAGCTCTACCTCGGCGGCGTCATGGAGCACATCGAGGAGGCCGGCATCCACTCCGGCGACTCGGCCTGCGCCCTGCCCCCGATCACCCTCGGCGGCTTCGACATCAAGCGCCTGCGCGCCTCCACCGAGGCCATCGCCAAGGGCGTCGGCGTCCGCGGACTGATCAACATCCAGTTCGCCATGGCCGGCGACATCCTCTACGTCCTGGAGGCCAACCCGCGCGCCTCCCGGACCGTCCCCTTCACCTCGAAGGCGACCGCCGTGCCGCTCGCGAAGGCCGCCGCCCGCATCTCGCTCGGCGCCACCATCGCCGAGCTGCGCGCCGAGGGCCTGCTGCCGAAGAACGGCGACGGCGGCACCCTGCCGCTCGACGCGCCGATCTCCGTCAAGGAGGCCGTGATGCCGTGGTCGCGCTTCCGCGACGTGCACGGCCGCGGCGTCGACACCGTCCTCGGCCCGGAGATGCGCTCCACCGGCGAGGTCATGGGCATCGACGCGGTCTTCGGCACGGCCTACGCCAAGTCGCAGGCCGGCGCCTACGGCCCGCTGCCCACCAAGGGTCGCGCGTTCATCTCGGTCGCCAACCGCGACAAGCGCTCGATGATCTTCCCAGCCCGCGAGCTCGTCGCCCACGGCTTCGAGCTGCTCGCCACCTCCGGCACCGCCGAGGTCCTCAAGCGGAACGGCATCAACGCCACGGTCGTCCGCAAGCTCAGCGAGGGCGAGGGCCCGAACGGCGAGAAGACCATCGTCCAGCTCATCCACGACGGCCAGGTCGACCTGATCGTCAACACCCCGTACGGCACCGGCGGCCGCCTCGACGGCTACGAGATCCGTACGGCCGCGGTGGCGCGCAGCGTCCCCTGCCTCACCACGGTCCAGGCACTCGCCGCGGCCGTCCAGGGCATCGAGGCGCTGGGCCACGGCGACGTCGGCGTCCGTTCGCTCCAGGAGCACGCGGAGCACCTGACCGCGGCCCGCGACTAGCAGCCCGTACGAGGAGGGGGACACCGGCAGGACCTGCGGTGTCCCCCTCGTCATGACCTGGAGCCACAGCATGTACAAGTTCTTCTTCGATCTGGTCTTCAAGCGCATGGACCCCGAGAAGGCCCACTACATGGCCTTCCGCTGGATCCGCCTCGCCGCCCGGACCCCCGTCCTGCGCACTCTCGTCGCGGCCGTCCTCGACCCCCGCCACAAGTCGCTGCGCGTCGAGGCCCTGGGCCTCCGCATGCACGGCCCCTTCGGACTCGCGGCCGGCTTCGACAAGAACGCCGTCGCCATCGACGGCATGTCGATGCTCGGCTTCGACCACGTCGAGATCGGCACCGTCACCGGCGAGGCCCAGCCCGGCAACCCCAAGAAGCGCCTCTTCCGGCTCGTCCCGGACCGCGCCCTGATCAACCGCATGGGCTTCAACAACGAGGGCTCCGCCGCCGTCGCCGCCCGCCTCGCCGCCCGCAACCCCGTCTTCAAGACGGTCGTCGGCGTCAACATCGGCAAGACCAAGGTCGTCCCCGAGGCCGAGGCCGCCGCCGACTACGTGAAGTCCACCGAGCGCCTCGCCGCCCACGCCGACTACCTCGTCGTCAACGTCTCCTCCCCGAACACCCCCGGGCTGCGCAACCTCCAGGCCACCGAGTCCCTCCGCCCGCTGCTCACGGCCGTCCGCGAGGCCGCCGACCGCACAGTCACCGGCCGCCGGGTCCCCCTCCTGGTCAAGATCGCCCCCGACCTGGCCGACGAGGACGTCGACGCGGTCGCCGACCTGGCCCTGGAGCTCGGCCTCGACGGCATCATCGCCACCAACACCACCATCGCGCGCGAGGGTCTCGGCCTGAAGTCCGACCCCGCCCTGATCAAGGAGACCGGCGGTCTGTCCGGCGCGCCCGTCAAGGAGCGCTCCCTGGCCGTCCTGCGCCGCCTCCACGCGCGCGTGGGCGACCGCCTGGTCCTGGTGGGCGTCGGCGGCATCGAGAACGCCGAGGACGCCTGGCAGCGCATCCTCGCCGGCGCCACCCTCGTCCAGGGCTACAGCGCCTTCATCTACGAGGGCCCGTTCTACGCCCGCGCGATCCACAAGGGCCTCGCGGCGCGCCTCGCGGCCTCCCCGTACGCCACCCTCGCCGAGGCCGTCGGCGCCGACAACCGAAAGGCCACGACCAAGTGACTCTCTCCTTCGGCACCCGCCTGCGCTCCGCCATGGACGAGCGCGGCCCCCTCTGCGTCGGCATCGACCCGCACGCCGCCCTGCTGGACTCCTGGGGCCTGACCGACGACATCGCCGGCCTGGAGCGCTTCACCTTCACCGTCGTCGAGGCCCTCGCCGAGACCGTGGCCGTCTTCAAGCCGCAGTCCGCCTTCTTCGAGCGCTTCGGTTCGCGCGGCATCGCCGTCCTGGAGCGCGCCACCGCCGATCTGCGCGCGGCCGGCGGCCTGGTCGTCATGGACGCCAAGCGCGGCGACATCGGCTCCACCATGGCCGCGTACGCGGAGACCTTCCTGCGCAAGGACTCCCCGCTCTTCTCCGACGCGCTGACGGTCTCCCCGTACCTCGGCTACGGCGCCCTGAAGCCCGCCGTCGACCTGGCCCGGGAGTCCGGCGCCGGCCTCTTCGTACTGGCCCTCACCTCCAACCCGGAGGGCGCCGAGGTCCAGCGGGCGGTCCGCGAGGACGGCCGCACCATCGGCGCGACCATGCTCGCCCACCTCGCCGAGGAGAACGCGGGGGAGACCCCGATGGGCTCCTTCGGCGCGGTCGTCGGCGCCACCCTCGGCGACCTGTCCTCCTTCGACCTGGACATCAACGGGCCGCTCCTCGCCCCCGGCATCGGCGCCCAGGGCGCGACCCCCGCCGACCTCCCGGCCGTCTTCGGCGCGGCGGTCGGCAACGTCGTCCCGAACGTCAGCCGCGGGGTCCTGCGCAACGGCCCGGACGTGGCCGCCCTGCGGGACTCGGCGCACCGCTACGCGGACGAGATCCGCGCGGCCGTCGCCGGCTGACGCGTCTCCCGGACAATCCGCAGGTCGGAGCGGATGGGGCGCCCGGTGGTGAGCCGTCTCACTCTTTGACGAAAACTTGGCTCAAAACCGGGTCAATATGCCGGAAAAGTCCTGGTCGGTCGATGCTGACCAGGACTTTTCCGCTGTTCTCGCTGACTGGAGCGGTCTCGGCCGCTAGTCTCCGGGGCAGAGCAGGCGTTCAACGGCCACTCCGTTGATCGTTGCTCCACTGGTGTGGGGCGTCCAGGTTCCTCACCGGTCCGTATCCGACAGATCGACATCCGAGGTGACGTAGGCGTGGCTCTTCCGCCCCTTACCCCTGAACAGCGCGCAGCCGCGCTCGAGAAGGCCGCCGCGGCTCGCCGGGAGCGGGCCGAGGTCAAGAATCGACTCAAGCACTCCGGCGCCTCCCTCCACGAGGTCATCAAGAGCGGCCAGGAGAACGACGTCATCGGCAAGATGAAGGTCTCCGCGCTGCTCGAGTCGCTGCCCGGCGTCGGCAAGGTCCGCGCCAAGCAGATCATGGAGCGCCTCGGCATCTCCGAGAGCCGTCGCGTCCGTGGTCTCGGCTCCAACCAGATCGCCTCCCTGGAGCGCGAGTTCGGCAGCACCGGAGCCTGACCCGGCGGCCGGCCCGGCCTCCGATCCGGGGCATGCGTCCCGGGCACGCCGGTGAAGCTGGAATAATCGCTGCATGGCAGCAGAGGTACGTCCGCGGTTGACCGTGCTCTCCGGCCCCTCAGGGGTCGGCAAGAGCACGGTCGTCGCTCATATGCGCAAGGTCCACCCCGAGGTCTGGCTCTCGGTGTCGGCGACGACTCGGAAGCCCCGCCCCGGCGAGAAGCACGGCGTCCACTACTTCTTCGTCACGGACGACGAGTTCGACAAGCTGATCGCCAACGGTGAGCTCCTCGAGTGGGCCGAGTTCGCGGGCAACCGCTACGGCACCCCCCGCGGCGCCGTCCTCGAGCGTCTTGACGCCGGCGAGCCCGTGCTCCTGGAGATCGACCTCCAGGGCGCCCGCCAGGTGAAGGACTCCATGCCGGAGTCCCAGCTGGTCTTCCTGGCCCCGCCGAGCTGGGAGGAGCTGGTCCGCCGCCTCACCGGCCGCGGCACCGAGTCGCCCGAGGTCATCGAGCGCCGGCTGGAGGCCGCGAAGGTCGAGCTGGCCGCCGAGTCGGAGTTCGACACCACCCTCGTCAACACCTCCGTCGAGGACGTCGCACGCGAGCTGCTAACGTTGATGCACGTTGTCTGATCTTTTTTCCATCTTCGGAAGGTAGAGCGTGTCCTCTTCCATCACCGCGCCCGAGGGCATCATCAACCCGCCGATCGACGAGCTGCTCGAGGCCACGGACTCGAAGTACAGCCTCGTGATCTACGCGGCCAAGCGCGCGCGTCAGATCAACGCGTACTACTCCCAGCTCGGCGAGGGCCTGCTGGAGTACGTGGGTCCGCTCGTCGACACCCACGTCCACGAGAAGCCGCTCTCGATCGCCCTGCGCGAGATCAACGCGGGTCTGCTGACGTCCGAGGCCATCGAGGGCCCCGCGCAGTAAGCACGTAGCGCTTGTAACGCTTGTCACCACAGGCCCGGCGGAACATCCGCCGGGCCTGTGGTGTCTCATGGAGTCGTACGCATCCGAGCGCGCATCCGAGCCTTCAGGGGAGCAGTGACAGTCGTGGCCAAGCCGAAGGTCGTCCTGGGCGTGAGCGGCGGCATCGCCGCCTACAAGGCGTGCGAGCTGCTGCGCCGGCTGACCGAGTCGGGCCACGACGTGCGCGTCGTGCCCACCGACTCCGCCCTCCACTTCGTCGGCGCCGCCACCTGGTCCGCGCTCTCCGGCAACCCGGTCTCCACCGAGGTGTGGGAGTCCGTCCACGAGGTCCCGCACGTGCGGATCGGCCAGGCCGCCGACCTCGTCGTCGTCGCCCCCGCCACCGCCGACATGCTCGCCAAGGCCGCCCACGGCCTCGCGGACGACCTGCTCACCAACACGCTGCTCACCGCGCGCTGTCCGGTCGTCTTCGCCCCCGCCATGCACACCGAGATGTGGGAGCACCCGGCGACCCAGGAGAACGTGGCCACCCTGCGCCGCCGCGGCGCCGTCGTCATCGAGCCGGCCGTCGGCCGCCTCACCGGCGTCGACACCGGCAAGGGCCGGCTCCCCGAGCCGGGGGAGATCTTCGAGGTCTGCAAGAGGATCCTGGCCCGCGGCACCGCGGCGCCCGACCTCGCCGGACGCCACGTCGTGGTCAGCGCGGGCGGCACCCGCGAGCCCCTCGACCCCGTCCGCTACCTCGGCAACCGCTCCTCGGGGAAGCAGGGCTACGCCCTCGCGAAGGCCGCCGCCGCCCGCGGCGCCCGGGTCACCCTCGTCGAGGCGAACACCGGCATCGCCGACCCCGCCGGAGTCGACGTGGTCCACGTCGGCACCGCCGTCCAGCTCCGCGAGGCCGTCCTCAAGGCGGCCGCCGACGCCGACGCGGTCGTGATGGCCGCCGCCGTCGCCGACTTCCGCCCGGCCGTCTACGCGCCGGGGAAGATCAAGAAGACGGACGACGGGGGCGCGCCCACGATCGAACTCGTCCGCAACCCCGACATCCTCGCCGAGCTCTCCGCCGACCGAGCCCTGCCCGGCCAGGTGGTCGTCGGTTTCGCCGCCGAGACCGACGACGTCCTCGCCAACGGACGCGCCAAGCTCGCCCGGAAGGGCTGCGACCTCCTCGTCGTCAACGAGGTGGGGGAACGGAAGACCTTCGGCTCCGAGGAGAACGAGGCCGTCGTCCTCGCGTCGGACGGCGCCGAGACCCCCGTACCGTACGGGCCGAAGGAAGCGCTCGCCGAGACGGTCTGGGACCTGGTCCTGCCGCGGCTGCGCCCCGCGACCTGACGCATCCTCGCCGCCTCCGCGGCGCTGCGCCCCCGCCGCTTCCGGGGGCGCGAACCGGCCCCGGGGAGGCGCGAAACACCGCCTGACGAGTGATTCGCGCCCCACCCGCGTGGGCAGGTCTGCCTTGCCGGAGGCCGGTTCCGCCCGTCCACCGGCATTCGCCAGGCGAGACACCTGGTCCATTGCACGACCACGACCGATAGACTGTTCGTGGAACGTCGCGGGGCGCAGCCCCCTGCCGGTCCGCGTCACGAGTAGCCAGCAGCCGCTGCAACCCCAGGGAGCGTTGTGTCCCGTCGTCTGTTCACCTCGGAGTCCGTCACCGAGGGGCACCCCGACAAGATCGCTGACCAGATCAGCGACACCATTCTCGACGCGCTGCTGCGCGAGGACCCCACCTCGCGCGTCGCCGTCGAGACGCTGATCACCACCGGTCTGGTGCACGTCGCCGGTGAGGTGACCACCAAGGCGTGGGCGGACATCCCGACCCTCGTCCGGAACAAGATCCTCGAGATCGGTTACGACTCCTCGAAGAAGGGCTTCGACGGCGCCTCCTGCGGCGTGTCGGTGTCCATCGGATCCCAGTCCCCGGACATCGCCCAGGGCGTGGACACCGCGTACGAGAAGCGGGTCGAGGGCGACGAGGACGAGCTCGACAAGCAGGGCGCCGGCGACCAGGGCCTGATGTTCGGCTACGCGTCGGACGAGACCCCCGAGCTGATGCCGCTGCCGATCCACATCGCGCACCGGCTCTCCCGCCGCCTCACCGAGGTCCGCAAGAACGGGACCATCCCGTACCTGCGTCCCGACGGCAAGACCCAGGTCACCATCGAGTACGACGGCGACAAGGCCGTCCGCCTCGACACGGTCGTCGTCTCCTCGCAGCACGCCTCGGACATCGACCTCGAGTCGCTGCTCGCGCCCGACATCCGCGAGTTCGTCGTCGAGCACGTCCTCAAGCAGCTCGTCGAGGACGGCATCAAGCTCGACACCGACGGCTACCGCCTGCTCGTGAACCCGACCGGCCGCTTCGAGATCGGCGGCCCGATGGGCGACGCCGGCCTCACCGGCCGCAAGATCATCATCGACACCTACGGCGGCATGGCCCGCCACGGCGGCGGCGCCTTCTCCGGCAAGGACCCGTCCAAGGTCGACCGCTCGGCCGCCTACGCCATGCGCTGGGTCGCCAAGAACGTCGTCGCCGCGGGCCTCGCCTCGCGCTGCGAGGTCCAGGTCGCCTACGCGATCGGCAAGGCCGAGCCCGTCGGCCTCTTCGTCGAGACCTTCGGCACCAACACCGTCGAGACCGAGAAGATCGAGAACGCCATCGGCGAGGTCTTCGACCTCCGCCCGGCCGCGATCATCCGCGACCTCGACCTGCTCCGCCCGATCTACTCCCAGACCGCCGCCTACGGCCACTTCGGCCGCGAGCTGCCGGACTTCACCTGGGAGCGCACGGACCGCGTGGACGCCCTGCGGCAGGCCGCCGGCCTCTAGGCCCGGACGTACGCGACCGAAGCCCGGTACCCCTCGCGGGGTGCCGGGCTTCGGCCATGTCCGGCTGTCGGTGGCGTCTGGTAGGTATGGGGCTGTGAGCAGCGAGAACGAGAAGTCCGACGAGCCCGAGCAGCTCGCGCTCATCCGGGAGACCGTCCGGAAGGCGAAGGTGCCGCGGGCCAAGCCGCGGACGTGGCGGGGGGCCGCGCTGGCCAAGGAGCTGCCGGTCGCGCGGGTCGTCGTGAACAAGGGGGCGCTCCACCTCGACCAGTTCTTCGACTACGCGGTCCCCGAAGAGCTGGACGAGGCCGCCCGGCCCGGGGTGCGGGTGCGGGTGCGGTTCGGGGCGGGGGCCCACCAGGTCAAGAACGGGCGGCGCGAGGGCGGCCGGCTCATCGACGGGTTCCTCGTCGAGCGGCGGGCCGCCTCGGACTACTCCGGGCCGCTGGCCGCGCTCGCCGACGTCGTCTCGCCCGAGCCGGTGCTCGGGCCCGAGTTGCTCGGCCTCGCCCGGGCCGTCGCCGACCGGTACGCGGGCAGCCTCGCCGACGTGCTCCAGCTCGCCGTGCCGCCGCGCAGCGCCAAGGCGGAGGACCGGCCCTCGCCCGCGCCGCTGCCGCCGCCGCGGCCCCCGGAGCCGGGGAGCTGGACGCGGTACGAGCGCGGGCCGGCGTTCCTGGACTCCCTCGCGCGCGGCGGGGCGCCCCGCGCCGTCTGGAACGCGCTGCCGGGCCCGTACTGGGCCCAGGAGATCGCCCGTGCCGTCGCCGCCACCCTCGCCTCCGGACGCGGCGCGCTCGTCGTCGTCCCCGACGGGCGGGCCGCCGGCCGGGTCGACGCGGCGCTGACCGAGGTCCTGGGGGAGGGGCGGCACGCGCTGCTCACCGCCGAGGCGGGCCCCGAGAAGCGGTACGAGCAGTGGCTCGCCGTCCGGCGCGGTGCCGTGCGGGCCGTCGTAGGCACCCGGGCGGCCATGTTCGCGCCCGTACGGGACCTCGGGCTCGCCGTCATCTGGGACGACGGCGACGGCAGCCACAGCGAACCGCACGCCCCGCAGCCCCACGCCCGCGAGGTGCTGCTGCTGCGCGCCGCCCACGACCGGTGCGCCTTCCTGCTCGGCTCCACCAGCTGCACCGTCGAGGCCGCGCAGCTCGTCGAGTCCGGCTGGGCCCAGCCCCTCGTGGCCGGGCGCGACCAGGTGCGGATCGCCGCGCCGCTCGTGCGGACCGTCGGCGACACCGACCTCGCCCGCGACGAGGCCGCGCGGGCCGCCCGACTGCCCACGCTCGCCTGGCAGGTGGTCCGGGAGGGCCTCAGGACCGGGCCGGTGCTCGTCCAGGTCCCCCGCCGGGGATACGTGCCGAGGCTGGCCTGCGAGCGCTGCCGCACGCCCGCCCGCTGCCGGCACTGCGCCGGGCCCCTGGAAGCCCCCGAGCAGCAGGAGCTGCGGTGCGGCTGGTGCGGCCGCGGCGCCCCCGACTGGCACTGCGCGGAGTGCGGCTCGACCCGTCTGCGGGCCCAGGTGGTCGGAGCCCGGCGGACCGCGGAGGAGCTCGGCCGGGCGTTCCCCGCCGTCCCCGTACGGACCTCCGGACGCGACCACGTCCTGGACAGCGTGCCCGGACGCCCCGCGCTCGTCGTCTCCACCCCCGGAGCCGAGCCCGTCGCCGAGGGCGGCTACGCGGCCGCGCTGCTCCTCGACGGCTGGGCCATGCTCGGCCGGCCCGACCTGCGCGCGGGCGAGGACGCGCTGCGCCGCTGGATCGACGCGGCCGCGTTGGTCCGCGGCCAGGCCGAGGGCGGCACCGTCGTCGTGGTCGCCGAACCGACCCTCCGGCCCGTCCAGGCGCTCGTCCGCTGGGACCCGGCCGGGCACGCCCGGCGGGAGCTGGCCGAGCGGGCCGAGCTGGGCTTCCCGCCGGTCTCCCGGATGGCCGCCGTGACCGGGCCGCCGGAAGCCGTCGAGGGCTTCCTCGCGGCGGCCGGGCTCCCCGCCGACGCCGAGGTCCTCGGGCCCGTACCGCTGCCCGTCGTCCGCCCGGGCGGGCCCCGCAGGCCCGGCGACCCGCCGCCGGGCGAGCAGTGGGACCGGGCCCTGGTCCGGGTCCCGCCGGGCAGCGGCGCGGCCCTCGCGACCTCGCTCAAACAGGCCCGGGCCGGGCGCCTCGCGCGGGGCGGCGGGGACCCGGTGCGGATCCGCGTGGACCCGCCGGACATCGGCTGACGGGGCCCGTCAAACGCCACGGCCGCCCGTCCCCGGTGGGGCGGGCGGCCGTGCGGCGCTCGGCGGTCAGGCGTTGCGCGGGCCGGGGAAGGCCGACGGGCGCGGGTCCTCGCGGAGGGCGGAGCTGCCCGAGGTGGGCTGCGGCGGCATCGAACGGGCGGCGGGAACCGAGGGGAGCGCGCGGGCCGCGCCCGGCTCCACCGAGTGGTCCTGGTCCACGGCCGCGCCCGGCTGGGGCGCGCGCCGGGCGCCGTAGCGGCGGTGGACGGCCTGCTTGGTGACCCCGAGCGCGGAACCCACCGCGTCCCAGGAGAACCCGAGCGAGCGGTCGAAGTCGACCGCCGCGGTCACCAGGGTCTCGACGCTGTCCCGCAGCTCCTGGGCGAGACGTACGGTCGGGGCGGGCGCGCGCCCGTAGACGACGAAGCCCGTGGACGGGCCGGAGCGGCGAGGGCGGTAGACATTGCCCAGCTGGGCCGTGAGCGTGCGCAGTGCGTCCACCTGCCGCCGGACCCGCTCGATGTCCCGCACCAACAGATGCAGACTTGCCCGGGCTTGGGCGTCGTGGGTTGCGTGGTCGGCCATGTGAAAGCCTCTCGAACCGGCGTTTAAGGGGGCGGGCCGCGGAGGGGGGAACAGCGGCCCGATTCGGTCAATCTCTCTTGACCAACGCGCCACCGGGAGTTGGGTCACGCTGCGGGGGCGTACACGCATATGCGCGGGGCGCTCGCCCTCCCGTACGCCCCCGGGGGCGTCGTGCGGGCCGGGCCGGGCTCCCGGCGTCCTGCGACCCCGTCTCCCGCGTTGTCGTCAGTCGACGACGCTCCGCGTCGCCTCCCTCCTCCGCCTTGGATCCGGGGCCCCAGGACGCCGCTCGCTGATCCGGCCCGGCCCGCACGACGCCCCCTTCGTCGTGGGCGCCTAGACTGGTGCGCTGCCCACAACGCCCCCGGAGAGACAGGCAGTCGCCACCCATGAAGCTCGTCTTCGCAGGCACCCCCGAGGTCGCCGTTCCCGCCCTGGACGCCCTGCTCGCCTCCGGGCGGCACGAGGTGGCAGCCGTGGTCACCCGGCCGGACGCACCGGCGGGGCGCGGCCGGCGGCTCGTCGCCAGCCCGGTCGCGCAGCGGGCCGAGGAGGCGGGCATCGAGGTCCTGAAGCCGGCCAGGCCGCGCGACGAGGAGTTCCTCGCCCGCCTGCGGGAGATCGCGCCGGACTGCTGCCCGGTCGTCGCCTACGGCGCGCTGCTGCCCAAGGTCGCGCTCGACATCCCCGCCCGCGGCTGGGTCAACCTGCACTTCTCGCTGCTGCCCGCCTGGCGGGGCGCGGCGCCCGTCCAGCACTCCCTGATGGCCGGCGACCAGGTGACGGGCGCCTCCACCTTCCTCATCGAGGAGGGCCTCGACTCCGGCCCGGTCTACGGCGTCGTCACCGAGGACATCCGCCCGACCGACACCAGCGGCGACCTGCTCACCCGGCTCGCCTTCGCGGGCGCCGGACTGCTCGCCGCGACCATGGACGGCATCGAGGACGGCACGCTCCAGGCCGTCCCGCAGCCGGTCGAGGGCGTCACCCTCGCCCCGAAGATCCAGGTCGAGGACGCCCACGTCGACTTCGCCGCCCCCGCGCTCCGGGTGGACCGCGTGGTCCGCGGCTGCACCCCGGCCCCCGGCGCCTGGACCGTCTTCCGCGGCGAGCGCCTCAAGCTCATCCAGGTCACCCCCCTCCCGGACCGCACCGAGCTCGCCCCGGGCGAGCTCGCCGTCGGCAAGAACAACGTGTACGCGGGCACCGGCTCGTACGCCGTCGAACTCCTCTGGGTCCAGCCCCAGGGCAAGAAGCCGATGAAGGCCGCCGACTGGGCCCGGGGCGTCCGGATCGCCCCGGGCGAGCGGCTGGGGGCGTAGGGCGCGGGGCACGGGCGGTTCCGCGGGCGACGTAGGCTGGGAGCGTTCGACCCCTCATTTCGTCACGCGGAGCACCTTTGAGCGAGCAGGCACGTCGCCGTCCCCCCAAGCCCTACCGGCGGCCCCAGAAGGACCCCGTCCGGATACTCGCCTTCGAGGCGCTGAGGGCGGTGGACGAGCGGGACGCCTACGCGAACCTGGTGCTGCCGCCGCTGCTCAAGAAGGCCCGGGAGAAGGGCGACTTCGACGGGCGGGACGCGGCGCTCGCGACCGAGCTCGTGTACGGGACGCTGCGCCGCCAGGGCACGTACGACGCGATCATCGCGGCCTGCATCGACCGGCCGTTGCGCGAGGTCGACCCGCCCGTGCTCGACGTCCTCTCGCTCGGCGCCCACCAGCTCCTGGGCACCCGGATCCCGACCCACGCCGCCGTCTCCGCCAGCGTCGAGCTGGCCCGGGTGGTGCTCGGCGACGGACGCGCCAAGTTCGTGAACGCCGTGCTGCGGAAGATCTCGCAGCAGGACCTCGACGCCTGGGTGGAGCAGGTCGCCCCGCCGTACGACAAGGACGCCGAGGACCACCTCGCCGTCGTCCACTCGCACCCCCGCTGGGTCGTCTCCGCGCTGTGGGACGCCCTGGGCGGCGGCCGCGCCGGGATCGAGAGCCTGCTGGAGGCCGACAACGAGCGGCCCGAGGTCACCCTCGTCGCCCGGCCCGGCCGGGTCACCACCGAGGAACTGGCCGCCACGGCCGAGACCGAGCCAGGCCGCTGGTCGCCGTACGCCCTGCGGATGGCCGAGGGCGGCGAGCCCGGCGCCATCGAGGCGGTCAAGGAGGGCCGGGCCGGCGTCCAGGACGAGGGCAGCCAGCTCGTCGCCATCGCCCTCGCCAACGCGCCCCTGGAAGGCTCCGACACCCGCTGGCTCGACGGCTGCGCGGGCCCCGGCGGCAAGGCAGCGCTGCTCGCCGCGCTCGCCTCCGAACGGGGCGCGGCGCTCCTCGCCTCAGAGAAGCAGCCGCACCGCGCCCGCCTCGTCGAGCGCGCCCTCGCCGGCAACCCCGGCCCGTACCAGGTGATCGCCGCCGACGGCACCCGCCCGCCGTGGCGCCCCGGCTCCTTCGACCGGGTCCTCATGGACGTGCCGTGCTCCGGTCTCGGCGCCCTGCGCCGCCGCCCCGAGGCCCGCTGGCGCCGCCGCCCCGAGGACCTGGACGGCTTCGCCCCGCTTCAGCGCGCCCTGCTCACCGAGGCGCTCGGCGCGGTGCGCGTCGGGGGCGTGGTGGGGTACGCGACCTGCTCGCCGCATCTCGCCGAGACCCGCGTGGTCGTCGACGACGTCCTCAAGAAGGTCGGCGGCGCCGAGCTGATCGACGCCCGGCCGCTGCTGCCCGGCGTCCCGGAGCTCGGCAACGGCCCGGACGTCCAGCTGTGGCCGCATCTGCACGGTACGGACGCCATGTATCTGGCGCTGCTGCGCCGGACCGCCTGAAACCGGGGCCCCGAGGTCCGTCCGACCGTTCGATCGTCTGACCGTGATCTCCCGGTCTGTACGGGTCCGGACTCGTCCTTTCGTACCGAAATTGGTCTGGACCGGATCTGAAACCGCTCAGCGGCAAAGAAGTGCCCAAGAACGTGGGAGGCTTGGCTCATGGCGCAGATCAACCCCAGCATCCTGTCCGCGGACTTCGCCCGGCTCGCCGATGAGGCGAAGGCCGTCGGCGGCGCGGACTGGCTGCACGTCGACGTGATGGACAACCACTTCGTCCCCAACCTGACGCTGGGCGTCCCGATCGTGGAGTCGCTGGCCCGCGCGACGGACACCCCGCTCGACTGCCACCTGATGATCGAGGACCCCGACCGCTGGGCCCCGCAGTACGTGGAGGCGGGCGCCGGCTCGGTGACCTTCCACGTCGAGGCCGCCGCGGCGCCGGTCCGGCTCGCCCGGGAGATCCGGGCCAAGGGCGCGCGCGCCTCGATGGCGCTCAAGCCGGCCACGCCCATCGAGCCGTACGAGGACCTGCTCCCCGAGCTCGACATGCTGCTCATCATGACCGTCGAGCCCGGCTTCGGCGGCCAGGCCTTCCTCGACATCATGCTCCCCAAGATCCGCCGGACCCGTGAACTGATCTCCAAGCACGGTCTGGAGCTGTGGCTCCAGGTCGACGGCGGGGTCGCCGAGTCCACGATCGAGCGGTGCGCCGAGGCCGGCGCCGACGTCTTCGTCGCGGGTTCCGCGGTGTACGGAGCGGCGGATCCGGCCGCGGCCGTCGCCTCGCTCAGGGCCCGCGCCGAGGCCGCGACCGCCTCCGCCGCGTGGGCGTGTGGCCACTGAGCCACCGGCGGATGAACGCGGTCCGTCGGGCCGCCGACAGGACTGATCAAGGCCCGCCGGATCTGACAGGATGAACGGCGAGTCCAGAGTGTGAACGACATCGGTATGTGACTTCCGTACGTGAACAGCGGTACGCGAACAGCAGTGAGGAGATCGCGGTGGCGGGTATGTCGGCGGGACGGTCAGCCCTGCGGATGGGCCCCGCGGAGCTGGTGCAGGCGGCGGCCATGGCCCGCCGCTTCTACCTCGAGGGCAAGTCCAAGATCCAGATCGCCGAGGAGTTCGGCGTGAGCCGCTTCAAGGTGGCCCGGGTCCTGGAGACCGCCCTGGAGCGCGACCTCGTGCGGATCGAGATCCGCGTACCGGCCGAGCTGGACGCCGAGCGCTCCGACGCGCTCCGCGCCCGCTACGGGCTCCGCCACGCCGTCGTCGTCGAGTCCCCGGCGGAGGGCGACGACGAGTCGCCCGACCCGGAGAACCTCGGCGAGGTCGCGGCCGACCTGCTCGGCGAACTCGTCACCGAGGGCGACGTCCTCGGCCTGGCCTGGGGCCGCTCCACCATCCACATGGCGGCGGCCCTCGACCGGCTGCCGCCCTGCACGGTCGTCCAGCTCACCGGTGTGTACGACGCCGGGACCGCCGAGCGCGGCTCCGTCGAGGCCGTCCGGCGAGCCGCCCAGGTCTCCGGCGGCGAGGCCCACCCCATCTACGCGCCCATGCTGCTGCCCGACCCGGCGACCGCGGCCGCGCTGCGCAGCCAGACCGGCATCGCGCGGGCCTTCGAGTACTTCGACAAGGTCACCGTCGCCTGCGTCTCCATCGGCTCCTGGGAGCCCGGCATCTCGACCGTCCACGACATGCTCTCCGACGCCGAGCGCGCCCACTACGCCTCGCTGGGCGTCGCCGCCGAGATGTCCGCGCACCTCTTCGACACCGAGGGGCGCCGGGTCGGCCGCGACCTCGGCGAGCGCTGCATCACCGTCGAGGCGGACCGGCTGCGCCGGATCCCCGAGGTCGTGGCGATCGCCGGCGGCCAGCGCAAGGCCGCCGCGATCGGGGCGGTGCTCCGCTCCGGACTCGTCACCAGCCTGGTCACCGACCGCGCCGCCGCGGACTACCTGCTCACCGAGTCCAGCCCGGGCACGCACCCGGCGCTCGAGCGCAGGGACCCCGACGGCAACTGAGCGAAGCCGCGCGGCGGCAGGGGCCGGAGCCATCCCGTAACGGTACGTTCGGGACATGCTGCTCCGGCCCCCGCGCGTGCTCCTCGCGCTCGTCCTCGCCGTCTTCCTGGCCGGCTGCTCCTCGGCGGGCGGCGGCGCCGCCCCCGTGGCCCGGGCCCCGACCCGTACGACCGCGGCCGCGCCCACCGGCACCTCGGGGCTCCCCACCGTACGGGCGTCGCAGCTGCCTCCCGAGGCGCGGAGGACGCTCGGCCTCATCGCGCGCGGCGGCCCCTTCCCGTACGCCAGGGACGGCGCCGTCTTCTCGAACTTCGAGCGCGTCCTGCCCCGGCGCGAACGCGGGTACTACCACGAGTACACGGTGAGGACCCCCGGCGAGCGCGACCGGGGCGCCCGGCGCATCGTCACCGGACGGAGCGGGGAGACGTACTACACGGACGACCACTACGAGACGTTCCGGGAGGTGGTCGCGGATGAGGATCGATGACGCCGTCGTCCTCGACCTGCACGGGGTCACCGACAAGACCGCCTTCATGAACCGCTGCGTGCGCGCGCTGCCGCTGCCCATCTGGTTCGGCCGCAACTGGGACGCCCTCGCCGACTCCCTCGCCGATATGCGCGAACCCATGGCGGTCGTCGTGACCGGCTGGCAGGCTTATGCCGAGGCCAGTCCCCAGGACTGGGCCATCGCCCAGGAGGTCTTCTCGGCGGCGGCCCGGGCCAGCTCCAAAGGCCTCGCGGTCCTCCTCTCGCTCGGCCATTTGGAGGATCCGACAGCACCCCCTGCCCAAGGCTCGGACGATTCGCCCGCACCGCCTGCGCCACCCCCCGTGGGACAATGAACTACGTGCTTTTTCCCCTGGCTGAAATGCCTAGGGGCCGATCCGAACGACTGGGATGTCAGCACGTGCGTTTCCTCAATGACGTCAAGCCGCCCTACGACCTGACGTACGACGATGTGTTCATGGTGCCGAGCCGCTCGGCCGTCGGCTCCCGTCAGGCCGTGGACCTCTCCTCCCCGGACGGGACCGGGACGACGATCCCGCTCGTCGTGGCCAACATGACCGCCATCGCCGGCCGCCGGATGGCCGAGACCGTCGCCCGCCGCGGCGGCCTGGTCGTCATCCCGCAGGACATCCCGATCGAGGTCGTCACCGACGTCATCTCGTGGGTGAAGAGCCGCCACCACGTGCTGGACACCCCGATCGTCCTGGAGCCGCACCAGACCGTCGCCGACGCGCTCTCCCTGCTCCCGAAGCGCGCCCACGACGCCGGTGTCGTCGTCGACGAGAACCGCCGCCCGGTGGGCGTCGTCACCGACGCCGACCTCTCCGGCGTGGACCGCTTCACGCAGCTCTCCGAGGTCATGTCCAGGGACCTGCTGCTCCTGGACGCCGACATCGACCCGCGCGAGGCCTTCAACACCCTCGACGCCCACAACCGGCGCTACGCCCCGGCCGTGGACGCGGACGGCAAGCTCGTCGGCATCCTCACCCGCAAGGGCGCCCTGCGCGCGACCCTGTACTCCCCGGCCGTCGACGCCAAGGGCCGGCTCCGCATCGCCGCCGCCGTCGGCATCAACGGCGACGTGGCCGGCAAGGCCAAGCAGCTGCTCGACGCGGGCGTCGACACGCTCGTCATCGACACCGCGCACGGCCACCAGGAGTCGATGATCAGCGCGATCCGCACCGTGCGCGCGCTCGACCCGCAGGTCCCGATCGTCGCGGGCAACATCGTCGCCGCCGAGGGCGTCAAGGACCTCATCGAGGCGGGCGCGGACATCATCAAGGTCGGCGTCGGCCCCGGCGCCATGTGCACCACCCGCATGATGACCGGCGTCGGCCGGCCGCAGTTCTCCGCCGTCCTGGAGTGCGCCGCCGAGGCGAAGAAGTACGGCAAGCACGTCTGGGCCGACGGCGGTGTCCGTCACCCGCGCGACGTCGCCATGGCGCTCGCCGCCGGCGCGTCCAACGTGATGATCGGCTCCTGGTTCGCCGGCACGTACGAGTCCCCGGGCGACCTCCAGCACGACGCCAAGGGCCGTGCCTACAAGGAGTCCTTCGGCATGGCCTCGGCCCGCGCCGTCCGCAACCGGACCTCCGACGAGTCCGCCTACGACCGCGCCCGCAAGGCGCTGTTCGAGGAGGGCATCTCCACCTCGCGCATGTTCCTCGACCCGCAGCGTCCGGGCGTCGAGGACCTGATCGACTCGATCATCGCGGGCGTCCGCTCCTCCTGCACCTACGCCGGTGCGGCCTCGCTCGCCGAGTTCGAGGAGAAGTCGGTGGTCGGCATCCAGTCCGCGGCGGGCTACGCCGAGGGCAAGCCGCTGCACGCCAGCTGGAGCTAGTCCGTAGTTGCCGGCCGTGGGCCCCCGGGACTTCCGTCCCGGGCTCCGAC
>NZ_JBEXSZ010000124.1:0-25220 GCF_040613865.1 Streptomyces sp. NPDC006197
GCCGCCGAGCGGCCCGGACCGCCGGTCAGTCGGCGGCGGTGGCGGGAACGGGGACCTCTGGGGTCGCACCGGTCCCGCGATTCTCAGCGGGAGGCCGCACGCGGAGTTCCGCGATGGCGGCCTCGAAGTCTTCGAGGCTGTCGAAAGCCTTGTACACGGACGCGAAGCGCAGGTAGGCGACGAGGTCGAGCTCCTGCAAGGGGCCGAGGATGGCCAGGCCCACGTCGTGGGTGGTCAGCTCGGCGCTCCCGGTGGCGCGCACCGCCTCCTCGACCCGCTGGCCGAGCTTGGCGAGGGCGTCCTCGGTGACCGGTCGCCCCTGGCACGCCTTGCGCACACCGGAGATGACCTTGGTACGACTGAAGGGCTCGGTGACGCCGGAACGCTTCACCACCATGAGCGAGCACGTCTCCACCGTCGTGAAACGACGGGAGCAGTCGGGGCACTGGCGACGACGCCGGATCGACGTCCCGTCGTCGGTGGTGCGACTGTCGACGACGCGGCTGTCGGGGTGCCTGCAGAAGGGGCAGTGCATAGGTTACGACCCTCCTCATGGCACGACTGACGAGCCTCGCCCGGCCCGTGAAGGCCCCGCGAAGCGACCACCAGCATAGGTGATGCGGACACCCCCGGCGGACCGGGGACCACTACCCCTGGGCGGTCGATGCCATCCAACCACTAGATCTTGGGTTAGGGGCGCTTCCGCCCCCTCCGCGTGTCGTGACGCGGGCGCTCCCGGGGATCCACGCCTCCGGATGCGACACTGGGACGGCTCACCGCTCGCTCACGACCCAGCGGCGAAGGCTACCGCAACGACCGATTCGGGCTGGCGACGTCGGCGCACCTATACACCTCCGTACATACACCCGTAAGGCAATCTGCGAATTTTCACTCGAACGTGTGTTTGGCGCAACCTTTCGAAAGCCACTACCGTTGTGCCAGGCAGGGAGACCATTCGAGAGGGGCCGACGACGTGACCACCACCGCAGACAGCGCCACCATCACCGCCCAGGACCGCTCCCAGGGCCGACTCGAGCCGGTACACGCCATGAATGACGTGAGCATGAACGGCGAGGAGCCAGGGCGACCCGCCCGCGCCCTCCCCGGGCGACCTCCAGGCATCCGCGCCGACAGCTCCGGACTCACCGACCGGCAGCGCAGGGTCATCGAAGTCATCCGTGACTCGGTCCAGCGGCGCGGCTACCCGCCGTCGATGCGGGAGATCGGGCAGGCGGTCGGCCTCTCCAGCACCTCATCGGTGGCGCACCAGCTCATGGCGCTGGAGCGCAAGGGCTTCCTCCGCCGCGACCCCCACCGGCCCCGTGCCTACGAGGTCCGCGGCTCCGACCAGCCGAGCACCCAGCCGACGGACACCACCGGCAAGCCGGCCGCGTCGTACGTCCCGCTGGTCGGCCGCATCGCGGCCGGCGGCCCCATCCTGGCCGAGGAGTCCGTCGAGGACGTCTTCCCCCTCCCCCGCCAACTGGTCGGCGACGGCGAGCTGTTCGTCCTGAAGGTCGTCGGCGACTCGATGATCGAGGCCGCCATCTGCGACGGCGACTGGGTCACCGTCCGCCGTCAGCCCGTCGCGGAGAACGGCGACATCGTCGCCGCGATGCTCGACGGCGAGGCCACCGTCAAGCGCTTCAAGCGCGAGGACGGCCACGTCTGGCTGCTCCCGCACAACGCGGCGTACCAGCCCATCCCCGGCGACGAGGCCACCATCCTCGGCAAGGTCGTGGCGGTGCTGCGGCGGGTGTGACACTCCCCCGTCGGCTCTGACCGGGCCCCGGGACCCACTGCGCCGGTCCCGGGGCCCTGCCGTGTCCTGACTCCCTAGCCCGCCGCCTTCGAGGCGGCATCGATGGCCGCGAGCGACTTCCGGACCTGGTTACGGTCCGTCGTGTACCAGAAATCGGGCAGCGAGGCCTTCAGATAGCTGCCGTAGCGAGCGGTGGCCAGCCGTGGATCGAGAACCGCCACGACGCCCCGGTCGCCGGTGGCCCGCACCAGCCGGCCGGCGCCCTGGGCCATCAGCAGGGCCGCGTGGGTCGCCGCGACCGCCATGAAGCCGTTCCCGCCGGCTTCCTCGACGGCCTTCTGCCGGGCGCTCATCAGCGGGTCGTCCGGGCGCGGGAACGGGATCTTGTCCATGACGACCAGCTGACAGCTGGGCCCCGGGACGTCCACGCCCTGCCAGAGCGAGAGCGTGCCGAAGAGGCAGGTCTTCGGATCGGCCGCGAAGTTCTTGATCAGCTCGCCCAGCGTGTCCTCGCCCTGGAGCAGGATCGGCAGCTCCGGGACCCGGGTCCGCAGCTCCTCCGCCGCCTGCTGCGCGGCGCGCATGGAGGAGAAGAGACCGAGGGTCCGCCCGCCGGCCGCCTGCATCAGCTCGGTGAGCTCGTCGAGCATGTCGCCCCGCTGCCCGTCGCGCGCGGGGGGCGAGAGGTGCTTGGCGACGTAGAGGATGCCCTGCTTCGGATAGTCGAACGGGGAGCCGACGTCGATGCCCTTCCAGACGGGCAGGTCGTCGCCCTCGGTGCCCTCGGGGGCCAGGCCGAGCGACGCCCCGACCCCGTTGAAGTCGCCGCCGAGCTTGAGCGTGGCCGAGGCGAGCACCACGGACCGCTCCGTGAACAGCTTCTCCCGCAGCAGACCGGAGACCGTCAGCGGCGCGACCCGCAGCGAGGCCCCGAACCGGTCGTGACGCTCGTACCAGACGACGTCGTACTCGGAACCCTGGGTGATCCGCTCCGCCACGCCGTGCACGGTCTCCACCGAGGCCATGGCCTGCTTGCGGACCGCGTCCTCGTCCTGCACGGCCCGGTCCCGGGTGTTGCCCAGGGCCGTGATCACGGTGCGGGCCGCGTCCCGCAGCGCCATCAACGCGTACGCCAGGTCCTCCGGGATCTCCTCCAGGCGACCCGGCAGCGCCAGCTCCATGACCCGCTCGAAGCCCTCCGCGGCGGTCTGCAGCTGGTCGGCCGCCTTCTCGTCCACGAGCTTCGCGGCCCGACGCACGGCACGGTTGACCTGGCCCGGGGTGAGCTCGCCGGTGGCGACACCCGTGACCCTGGACACCAGCTCATGGGCCTCGTCGACGATCAGCACTTCGTGCTGCGGGAGCACCGGGGCGCCCTCGATGGCGTCGATGGCGAGCAGGGCGTGGTTGGTGACGACGACGTCCGCGAGCTTGGCGCGCTCGCGGGCCGCCTCGGCGAAGCACTCCTGCCCGTACGCGCACTTGCTCGCGCCGAGGCACTCCCGGGAGGAGACCGAGACCTGGGCCCAGGCCTTGTCGGAGACGCCGGGCGTCAGGTCGTCCCGGTCGCCGGTCTCCGTCTCGTCCGACCAGTCCCGCAGCCGCAGCAGGTCCTGGCCCAGCTTGCTGCTGGGCGCGGCCGCCTCGAAGGGGTCGAAGAGGCCTTCCTCCTCGTCCTGCGGGACGCCCTCGTGGAGCCGGTGCAGGCAGAGGTAGTTCGACCGGCCCTTGAGCATGGCGAACTGCGGCCGACGGCGAAGCTGCGGGTGCAGCGCCTCGACCGTCCGGGGAAGATCGCGCTCGACGAGCTGGCGCTGGAGCGCCAGGGTGGCCGTGGCCACCACCACCCGCTCGCCCTGGGCCAGCGCCGGCACGAGGTAGCCGAGCGACTTGCCCGTGCCGGTGCCGGCCTGGACGAGGAGGTGGGAGTTGTCGTCGATGGCCTCGGCCACGGCCTCGGCCATGGTGACCTGGCCGGGCCGCTCCGTGCCGCCGACGGCGGAGACGGCGGCGTGGAGGAGGTCGGGGAGGGATGGCTTCGTCATAGCCCTCCCACCCTACGGGGCGGGACTGACAGCCGGATCACGCGAGTGGGTTGGGGACGGTCCCGTGGACGGCCGCGTGCGGGCGGTCGGGCCGGTCCCGGTAGCCGTCCAGGTGCAGACGGTTGCGGTTGAGGCAGAGCCGCTCGATCCGCGGGGTCAGGAGGTCGAAGAGCTCGAACCGTTCCTTCAGCTCCGGGAAGCGCGCCTGGTACCGCAGGATCTCAGCTCGGACGAGGCCCCAGAAGTCCTCCTCGGGCACGCCGAGTTGTTCCTCGCAGAGGGGCGCCAGGTAGCGGAAGACGCCGACGAAGAGCCCCGAATGGATGAACTGGGTCAGGAATCCGGGCTCCTCCGTCAACAGGACGTCGCGGACGTCATCCGGGAGGGTGGCGTGTTCGGGAAGGGGCTGGGCACTGATGTTCACATCGTCGACGAAGTCCTTGATCGCCAGTCGGACCGGGACGTCGTCGACGTCGTACACGACGATGGCGTTCTCGCCGTGGGGCGAGAAGACCGTGCCGTACCGGTAGAGGAAATGAAGCAGCGGGGGGAGCAGAGCGGTGAAGAGGTGCTGGAGCCAGACTGCGGGGGCGAGCCCGGAGCGCTCGACGAGCTCGGCGACGAACGCCCGGCCTTCCGGGTCGGTGTGGAGGAGTGAGGCGAGGGTGCGGGCCCGCTCGCCCGGGGGCAGCCTCAGCGGTTCGCGCCAGATCGCGCCGAGCAGTTCCTTGTACTGGTACGGGACTTCGGGGAGCCGGTCGTACAGGGGGTGCTCGACCGTGACGGAGGCGACCTCGCCGAGGAGGATCACTCCGCACTCGTCCCGCAGGAACGGATCGGTTTCGCGCAGGCCGTGGACCCAGGCGGTCACGGCGGGCGCGGCGAGGGTCCGCTCGGTGGGCAGTCCGCGCCAGACGAGGGTGTTGAGCACCGACAGGGGCAGCTTGACGGTGTGCCGGTCGGGGCGGCTGGTGTTGAGGAAGGTGCGTACGGACTGCTGCGGCAGCCGAAGGTCGCCGTCGGCGGGGAGCGGGACGACGGTCCCGGCGGCGATGGCCGGAGCGTAGAGCGGGAGCAGGACCTCGTCCCACTGCCAGGGGTGGACGGGCAGCAGGAGGTAGCCGTCGGGTTCATGACCGCGGGCGGTCAGGGCGGCCCGGAAGGATTCGTGGACGTCGGGGTCGAGCTCCCGGGCGTAGAGGCGGTCGGGGGTCTCCAGGCCTGCCACGCCGCGGTAGGCGGCGATGCGGTTGCTGACGGCGATCCACGGCAGCCGGGTCGCGCGGCGCGCCTCGGGGGCCCAGTGGGCGGCGTCGGTGGCGGAGAAGCCGATGCGTCCCTTGTTGAGGACGAGCCAGGGGTGACCGGTCTGATGGCCTTCGAGTTCGGCGTAGGACAGCTCGGCGAGCAGGTCGGCGGTGAGGGCGGTGTGGTCGAGGCGGGCGTCGGCGGCGAGGGTGGCGGAGAGCTCGCGGATCAGATGGCCGAGGGTGGCGCCGTCGAGTCGGAGGAGGTGACGGGCGCGGACCAGGAAGTCGAAGGGGTCGGTGAAGGGCCGGCCCTCGTGGGTGATCGAGTCGGCGGCGACGTGCCAGCTGCCGTAGGCGCCTCGGCGGGCACGGAAGGTGAGCGTGGTGCCGTCGTCGAGCCGTAGTGCGTGGCGGTCGGGCTCACCGTCGTCGGTGGGCGTGGGTTCGACGATCTCCTCGTAGGCGAACTCGGAGAGGGCCTTGGCGAGGAGGCGGGAGGACGCCCGCGTCCAGGCGGCGGCGTTCAGCTCGGGGGGCGCGAGCAGTTCGGGCACCGGGACGGGGCTCTTCGTGGGAGCCGGGACGGCCGGGGTGGGTGGTGCGGAGTCGTGAGGTGCAGGGGATGTCGACACGAGGACTCCTCTGGATGGGCACCGCTGTGGGCCGAGCGGTGCATGTGAGAAAGGACGGTTCACAGAACGTGACGAAGGGCCCGGTCACGGATCATGAGCGCGGCTCTTTTGTCGGGAAGGTCGACTTCCGCCGCGTAGCGGAAGCCGCCGCTGAGGAACGCGGAGACGGAGGGGGTGTTACGGATGTCGGGTTCGGCTACGACACGGGTGCAGCGGGGACGGTGGTCGAGGACCAGATCGGCGACGGCGCGCAGCAGCGTGGTACCGACGCCACGGCCCCGGTCGGTGCCGCCTCCGATCAGCAGATGGACACCCGTGTCGTGGAGAAGCGCCGGGTAGTGGCGGGCGAGCGGGTCGAGGTCAGCACGGTAGATCTCGAAGTAGCTCATGGGCGTGCCGTCGAGGACGCCGAGGCAGGGGACGCTCCGGCCGTCGCCCTCGAGTTGGGCGCGGACGTGTTCGGCGGTGACGGTGTCGGGTCCGGCGAGCTCCCAGAAGGCGGCGACGGCGGGGTCGTTCATCCATCGGGTGAGTAGTGGCAGATCCCGTTCGAGTCGTACGGGTACAAGCCGGAAGGAGCCGACGGGGGTGTCGGCGGGCCCCCAGGCGGCGACGGAGTCGAGCAGATCACCGTCGAGGAGGGCGACGAGGTCGTCGACCCTGAGGTCCAGGGTGTCGTCCCCCGGCGGGTCGACCGGTGGGCGGGTGGGTGACACGGTGTCGCTCTCCTCTCGGCGGTGCGGTGGGGCGGGTGCGGAACAGCGCTGGCGCGGGTTCAGGTGCGGAGGGGGTTGGTGACGGTGACGTAGACGGACTGGGTGTCGACGGGCCCGACGAGCTCGTCCAGGCCGTGCAGGCGGGTGAGGAGGTTGGCCTTGCTGCGCAGGGTCGCGGCTTCCAGAAGCCGGTGCGGAAGGGGGGAACCGAGGCTGGTGGCGGAGGTGAGGAAGCTGCGGAAGGCGGCGAGCAGGACGCGTTCGTCGGCGAGGTGCTGGGCGCCGAACGCGCCGATGAGACCGAGGACGTTGTTGATGCCGAGGTAGTAGGCGAAGCGCTCGTCGGTGACCTGGTCGGAGACGAAGGTGTCGCTGTCGGCGCCGATGCCGGGGAGGCGGCCCTCCAGCTCGCCCCGGTGGGACTCGCGGAAGTAGTAGCCCTGGTTGTCGCGGTAGCGGCCGCCGATCGGCCAGCCCTCCGGGTCCAGGAGCACCAGGGTGTTCTGCTGGTGGGCCTCCAGGGCGATGCCGGCGTGGCCGTCGAGCCAGAGGACGGGGCGGACGACCTGGTCGAGGTAGCGGAGGAACCACTCGGCGGCGACGGCGGTCGTGGGGCGGCCGGTGCGGGCGGAGAGCCGTCCGATGACGTCGGCGAGCCGGGAGCGCATGGCGGTGGCTCCGGGCCAGGGGCGGGGGGCCGTGAGGGAGGCGATGCAGACGGCGTCGTCGCCGGGGCCGAAGGGGTTGTGGCGGATCATGACGTCGAGGCCGGGGACGGGGGTGCCGTCCGGGGCGTCGACGGCGAGCCAGGCGGGGTCGCGGACGATGTCGAAGCCCGGGTGGGCGGCCTGCCACTCGTCGACGAGGCCGGTGCGGAGCAGCCGGTGGACCTCGACGCCGCGGCGGAGTTCCTTGCGGAGGTTCTCGCGGCGGGAGTTGGTGATGCGCAGGCCGAGGGAGAGCTTGAGCATGGCCCGGGCGCCGGGGCGGTGCACGGTGCGGACGGAGGAGGTGGGGTGCCAGGGGGTGCCGTGGGGGCCCAGGTCGTGGAGGAGGCCCGCGTCCAGGAGGGCGCGGACGTCGGGGCGGTGCAGGAGTTCACGGGCCTGCCAGGGGTGCAGGGGCAGGGGGGTGGTGCCGGTGGGGAGTGCGAGTCCTTCGGCGAGTCCGGCGGCGAGCTGCTCGGCGGTGACGGGTCGGCCCTGTTCGGTCCAGGCGGAGTCGGCGGCGAGGACGGTGCGGTCGACGGCGAACCAGTGGAGGGGGAAGGAGCCGTGCATTTCTGGTGAGTAGAGCCGGCCCTCGGCCTCGGAGAGTCCTTCGCGGCTCTTGGGGGTGGGGTGGAGCGGGTGGCCGAGCAGCAGGGACTGTTCGGCGGCGAGGAAGAGGTCGGCGTCCGGGTGCGGTTCGGGCCTGCGGCGGCGCTCGGTGAGGAAGTCGGCGGTGCGGCGGGCGGAATCGGCGACGCGGCCGACGAGATCGGTGCCCTCGGGGCGGCCCGTCTCCCGGCTGAGCAGGGCGGCCACCGTGACGGCGTCGGCGGCCGGCGCCGAGGCCGGGAGTCCTTCGAGGGTGGGGGCGCCGAAGCGGTGCCAGCCGGTGGGCGACCAGTAGCGGACGGGGACGAGGAGGGCGGTGCCGCTGGCGTCGAGGGGGATGCGCAGGATGGTGGATCCGGGGGCCGACAGGTTCTTCTCCCGGACCCAGCAGCGGAGGAGGTTCTCGACGGTGGCGGCGTCGGCGGCGCGCTGCGGGTCGGGGTCGTCCAGCGGGTCGGGGGCACCGGCCGGGCGAAGGGGCCGGGGTTCGGACGGGCCGGTGTGCTGGCGCGGGACGGTGGGCTCGTCGGAGCCGACCGGATCCGGCCCGGACTCCTGCCCCTGGGCACCCCGACGCTCGACGTGGGGGACCGCGGAGTAGAGAGCCCCCGCGGCAAGGGGCGCCGCATGGGGGGCGGCGGGACGGGTGGCCTCCGAGCGGGGGGTCTCCACGCGGAAGGTCCCCGCGTGGCGGGGCTCGGACCGGAGGGCCTCGGAGCTAGGGGCCTCCGCATGGCGGGCCTCGGCTCGGAGGGCCTCCGCGTGGCGGGCCTCGGCTCGGAGGGCCTCCGCATGGCGGGGCTCGGACCGGAGGGCCTCGGACCGGAGGGGCTCCGTGTGGCGGGGCGGTTCCGGGTGGGGGGCCGTGGGGTGGGGGCGGTCGGTGGTGGGGGCCTGGGAGGTGGGGGTGGCGTTCACGGGGGCTTCCTTGGGGGTGGGGGCCGGGGCGGTCCGGGTCAGTGGGACGGGCCGGAGGCGTTCCGGGGGGCCGTGGCCCGACGGGAGGCGGGCGGGTGGGGGGTGTGGGCCCGTTCGGCCGCGGCCAGGGCGTCGGCGAAGCGGTCCAGGACGGCGGTGGCCTGCTCGTCGGTGAGGGTGAGCGGGGGCAGGAGCCGGACCACGGCGGAGTGGCGGCCGCCGAGTTCGACGATGAGGCCGCGGGCGAGGCACTCCTGCTGGACGGCGAGGGCCAGCGTGGGGGCGGGGGGCGGGACGGAGTCGTCCGGTCCGGCCGCGTCGGGATCGACGAGCTCGACGCCGATCATCAGGCCCCGGCCGCGGACGTCGCCGACGCAGGGGTGGGCGGAGGCGAGGCCCTGGAGCCGGCCGAGGATCCGGGCGCCGAGGGTGCCGGCCCGTTCGGCGAGCTTGTTCTCGCGGACGTACGCGAGGGTGGCCGTGCCGGCGGCCATGGCGAGTTGGTTGCCGCGGAAGGTGCCGGCGTGGGCGCCCGGTTCCCAGGCGTCGAGTTCCGGCCTGTAGACGATGACCGCGAGCGGGAGGGAGCCGCCGATGGCCTTGGAGAGGACCATCACGTCGGGCACGACGCCGCTGTGCTCGACGGCCCAGAAGGCACCGGTGCGGCCGACGCCGGTCTGGACCTCGTCGACGACCAGGGGGATGGAGCGGTCGGCGGTGATCCGGCGCATCCGGCGCATCCAGTCGTCGGGGGCGGGGAGGACCCCGCCCTCGCCCTGGACGGCTTCGACGATCATTCCGGCGGGGGTGGTGACGCCGCTCTTGGGGTCGTCGAGGAGGCTCTCGGTCCAGCGGGCGGCGAGTTCGGCGCCGCGCTCGCCGCCGGCGCCGAAGGGGCAGCGGTACTGCTGCGGGTAGGGCAGCCGGGTCACGCGGACGTCGGGCGCTCCGCCGGAGGCGTCGAGGGCTCCGGCCGTCATGCCGTGGTAGGCGCCGGTGAAGGCGAGGAGCCCGCTCCGGCCGGTGGCGGTCCGGACGAGTTTCAGGGCCGCCTCGACCGCGTCCGTGCCCGCGGGGCCGCAGAACTGGATGCGGGCGTCGTCGGCGAGCGCACCGGGGAGGGTGGCGAACAGTTCGGAGGTGAAGGCGTCCTTGACGGGGGTGGCGAGGTCCAGGACGTGAAGGGGTGCGCCCGAGTCGAGGACCTTCCTGATGGCTTCCAGGACCACGGGGTGGTTGTGGCCGAGGGCGAGCGTCCCGGCACCGGACAGGCAGTCGAGGTAACGGCGGCCGTCGGCGCCCTCGATGGTCAGCCCCCGGGCCCGCACGGGAACGATCGGCAGGGAGCGGGCGTAGGTGCGTGCGGCGGACTCGCGCTGGGACTGGCGGCGCAGGATGCCCTCGTACTCGCCCCCTTGGTCCGTCGGCCGGTCCGTCGGCCGGCTCTGCGTGCGCGCGGCCGGTGGGACGGCCGGAACTGATTCGGTCACGGCCACGGCTCGATGTCCTCCCGCTGTAACAGTTGCGTTGCACATCGGGGCGTCGCGGGGCCGCCGCAAAGGCCGTCCTGAACGCCACCGTTGTGTCCCCCGTCCGTACCAACGACGGGAACTGCCGGGGATCACGGGCCGGAGGGAAGGAACTTGGCGTGTCCCGGATCACGGCACGACAACGGCTGAACGGTGCCCGGAACCGCCGGTGGGGCGCGTACCGTCCCCTCCGGCACCGGCATAGTGGGGGGCCGTCGGTCGTGTCCGCGAGGACCCGGCCGCTGTTCGCCCATGCACACGTTGACGTAGTCCCAGGGGGATCACCAGATGCGATCGATTCGTCCGCTGCTGATGGCGGCTTCCGCCGTCGCGGCGCTGACGCTCACCGTCACGGCCTGCGGTCCGAGCGAGGAGAACGCGGGAGACAAGCCCGTCGCGCCCGCGAGCCTGGACCCGGACAAGATCAAGATTCCGGAGGACCTGAAGGACCGCCTGAAGGAACACGGGATCGACCTCGACAAGTGGCGGAACGGCGAGTGGAAGAACTGGGACCGCGACAAGTGGCTGCGTGAGGCCAAGGACTTCGTCAACCCGATCATCGAGGACCTCTGGGACCCGGACCGGATGCGCGAGGCCGAGCGGCCCGACAAGCCGGTCGAGGAGGAGGACATCTCGGGTGACAAGGGTGTCACCGACCCGACTCCGGCCCCGGTGCGGGCGAAGGCCGTGGCGGCGAAGTACCACGACAACGCCCCCGAGTCCGGCAAGGTCTTCTTCGACGGCCCCGAGGGCTCGATGGTCTGCTCGGCCACAGTGGTGAAGGACCCGGCGCACCCGGGCAAGTCCAACCTGGTCTGGACGGCCGGTCACTGCGTGCACAAGGGCAAGCAGGGCGGCTGGTACCGCAACATCGCCTTCGTCCCCTCGTACAACGACTCGGCGATGGAGACCTCGGCGCTGGAGAAGGCGACACGGGAGCAGATCGCCCCGTACGGCGTGTGGTGGGCGGACTGGGTCAAGACCTCCGACCAGTGGATCGCCGAGGGCGCGTCCACCGGCGGTGCCGGTGCTCCCTACGACTTCGCGGTCATCAAGGTGACGCCGGAGAAGGGCTCCTCGGGCAAGTCGCTGGAGGAGACGGTCGGTTCGGCGCTCCCGGTGGAGTTCAACGCCCCCGCCGTGCCGAAGATCGCGGGCATGACGGCGACCGGTTACCCGGCGGCGCCGCCGTTCGACGGTCAGAAGATGTTCCAGTGCCAGGACAAGCCGGGTCGGCTGTCCCTGAAGGCGGAGCAGCCGACGATGTACCGGATCGGCTGCACGATGACCGGTGGCTCGTCCGGCGGCGGTTGGGTCGCCAAGGGCGGCGACGGCAAGCCGGCGCTGGTGTCGAACACCTCGATCGGCCCGTCGACGGCCGGTTGGCTCGCGGGTCCGCGCTTCGGTCCCGAGGCCAAGGCCATCTTCGACGAGGTCAGCAAGAAGTACGCAGGCCAGTAGGCACGGCGGGTACGGAGGCGGGGCCCCGGGGGTCCCGCCTCCTCCCTTGTCCGGCCCGACCGGCATACTGTGCACCGCTCATGACACGTCCATGGCAATACCAACGGGGAATACATTCATGCGTTCCGTACGACTCCTACCCGCCGCCCTCGGCCTGGTCACCGCGCTCACGCTGACCGCCACGGCCTGCGGCCCCACCGAGACCCCGGCCGACGGCAAGCCGACCGCCGGGGCGAGCAGCTCCGCACCCGCCGCCGACGGCGGCGACGCCGGCGCCGACCTCACCAAGGACCTCGCCGACAAGCTCAAGAAGCACGGCGTCGACCTGGACAAGTGGAAGCAGGGCGAGTGGAAGAACTGGGACAAGGACACCTGGCTCCGTGAGGCCGAGGACTTCGTCAACCCGGTGATCGAGGGGCTCTGGGACCCGCCGCGCATGCAGTCGGCGAAGAGCCCGGACCAGACGATCACCGCGCAGGCCGGTGCCGGCGGCACCGACCCGACGCCCCGGCCGGTCAGGGCGCAGCGCGAGAAGACGCCGTACCACAACTACGCGGCCCCGGTCGGCAAGATCTTCTTCGACGCGCCCGAGGGCCACATGGTCTGCTCCGGCACCATCGTGAAGGACCCGCGCCGCCCCGGGAAGTCGAACCTGGTCTGGACGGCCGGCCACTGCGTCCACGCGGGCAAGCAGGGCGGCTGGTATCGCAACATCGCCTTCGTCCCGGCCTTCAACGACCTGGGCAAGTCCCCCGCCGCGCTGCAGAACGCGCAGCCGCACGAGGTGTACCCGTACGGCCAGTTCTGGGCCGACTGGGCCGTGACCTCGGGTGAGTGGATCAACGCGGGCGGCACCAACCAGGCCTGGCCGTACGACTACGCCGTACTGCACGTGCAGCCCGAGCGCGGCGGGAAGTCCCTGGAGGAGACCGTCGGCGCCGCCCTGCCGGTCGACTTCTCCGCGCCGACGGCCGCGCAGTCCGGCACGATGGGCGCCTGGGGCTACCCGGGGGCGCCGCCGTACAACGGCATGATCATGCACAAGTGCCTCGACCGGCCGACGCGCCTCACCACGGCCCCGGCCACGCCGACGATGTACCGGATCGGCTGCACGATGACCGCCGGCTCCTCGGGCGGCGGCTGGTTCCGGGTGTTGCCCAACGGCAAGACGGCGCTCGTGTCGAACACCTCGATCGGCCCGGCCGGCAGCAACGGCTGGCTCGCCGGACCGCAGCTGGGCCGCGGCGCCAAGGCCGTCCACGAGATGGTCAGCAAGAAGTTCGCCCGCTGACCCCGTCAGACGACAAAGGGCCCTGCCCCCTCCCGTGACGGGAGGGGGCAGGGCCCTTTCACGCTCAGTGCGCGGCGGGGACGTACGGCGCGAGCAGCGCCGCCAGCTCCTCGTGCACCCGGGCCTTGAGCAGGGTGCCCTCCGGGGTGTGCTCCTCGGACTCCACCTCGCCCTCGGCGTGCACCCGCGAGACGAGCCCGCCCTGGGTGTACGGCACGAGGACCTCCAGCTCGACCTCCGGGCGCGGCAGCTCCCGGTCGATGAGCGCGAGCAGCTCGTCGATGCCCTGGCCCGAACGGGCCGAGACCACGATGGAGTGCTTCTCCATCCGCAGCAGGCGCTGGAGGACCAGCGGATCCGCCGCGTCGGCCTTGTTGACGACGACGATCTCCGGCACGTTCACCGCGCCGACGTCGCGGAAGACCTCGCGCACGGCGGCCAGCTGCTCCTCCGGGGCGGGGTGCGAGCCGTCCACCACGTGCAGGATGAGGTCGGACTCGCCGACCTCCTCCATGGTGGAGCGGAACGCCTCGACCAGGTGGTGCGGCAGGTGCCGGACGAAGCCGACGGTGTCGGCCAGGGTGTAGACCCGGCCGGTGGGCGTCTCGGCCCGGCGGACGGTCGGGTCGAGGGTGGCGAACAGGGCGTTCTCCACGAGGACGCCCGCGCCGGTCAGGCGGTTGAGCAGGGACGACTTGCCGGCGTTGGTGTATCCGGCGATGGCGACCGACGGCACCTTGTTCCGACGGCGCTCCTGCCGCTTGATGTCGCGGCCGGTCTTCATCTCCGCGATCTCCCGGCGCATCTTCGCCATCTTCTCGCGGATGCGGCGCCGGTCGGTCTCGATCTTGGTCTCACCGGGACCGCGGGTGGCCATGCCACCACCGCCGCCGCCACCCATCTGACGGGAGAGCGACTGGCCCCAGCCGCGCAGTCGCGGCAGCATGTACTGCATCTGCGCGAGCGCGACCTGCGCCTTGCCCTCTCGGGACTTGGCGTGCTGGGCGAAGATGTCGAGGATGAGGGCGGTCCGGTCGACCACCTTCACCTTGACGACGTCTTCGAGGGCGATGAGCTGGCCGGGGCTGAGCTCGCCGTCGCAGACGACGGTGTCGGCGCCGGTCTCGAGCACGATGTCACGCAGCTCACGCGCCTTGCCCGAGCCGATGAAGGTGGCCGGGTCCGGCTTGTCGCGGCGCTGGATCACGCCGTCGAGCACGAGGGCGCCGGCCGTCTCGGCGAGGGCCGCGAGCTCCGCGAGGGAGTTCTCCGCGTCCTGCACCGTCCCGGAGGTCCAGACACCGACCAGCACGACGCGCTCGAGGCGCAGCTGGCGGTACTCGACCTCGGTGACGTCCTCGAGCTCGGTGGAGAGGCCCGCGACGCGGCGCAGTGCCGCGCGCTCGGAGCGGTCGAACTGGTCGCCGTCCCGCTCTCCGTCGATCTCGTGGCTCCAGGCGACGTCCTCTTCCATCAGGGCATCGGCCCGAAGGCTCTCGGTACGGCTCGTCTCCGCGAAGCTCTGCTCGTCCTGGGAAGGGGAAGAAGAGGAGGTCATTGGGTCCTTACGTCGATGAGGAGATGTGTGTCTGTGCCGGTCACAACGCCTGCGGGCGCCGGAAGATTCCCGGGCCCGGCCGCGTCGGCCGGAGGATCCGGCCGCGTCGCCGACCTGAAGATGGTGTCACGGCCCCGCCGGGCCCGTCACCCGGGTTTCGGCGCGGTCCTCGCGGGCTCGGCGGGGCGGCTGCGCCAGTCCGGGTGCCCGGGCATCGCCGGGGTCTTCGCCTCGTACAGCCAGCCGTGGAAGAAGGCGGTGAGGTCCCGGCCCGCGACCTCGCCGGCCAGCGCGATGAAGTCGGCGGTGGTGGCGGTGCCGTCCCGGTGCTCGGCGACCCAGCGGCGCTCCAGGGTCCGGAAGGCCTCGGTGCCGATCGTCTGGCGGAGCGCGTAGAGGACGAGGGCGCTGCCGTCGTAGACGACGGGCCGGAAGAGGCTGATCTTGTGGCCGGGCGAGGGGGGCTCCGGGGCGGCCGGCGGGCCGCCGGCGGCGCGCCAGCCATCGGAGGCGGCGTAGGCGGCCTTCATGCGCTGCTCCAGGGACTTGCCGGCGGTCTCCTCGGCGTACAGCGCCTCGTACCAGCTGGCGTGTCCCTCGTTGAGCCACAGGTCGGACCAGGTGCGGGGCGAGACGCTGTCGCCGAACCACTGGTGGGCGAGCTCGTGGACCATGACGGCGTCGACGTACCACTCGGGGTAGCCGGGCTGGGTGAAGATGCCGCGCTCGAAGAGCGAGAGGGTCTGGGTCTCCAGCTCGAAGCCGGTGTCGGCGTCGGCGACGAGCACGCCGTACGTCTCGAAGGGGTACGGGCCGACCTGCCGCTCCATCCACTCCAGGTGACCGGGGGTGCGGCGCAGCCAGGGCTCCATGCGCTGCCGGTCGGCGGTGGCCACCACGTCCCGTACGGGCAGCCCGTGGGGGCCCTCGCGGTGGACGACGGTGGAGCGGCCGATGGAGATCTGGGCGAGTTCCGTGGCCATGGGGTGCCGGGTGCGGTACGTCCAGGTGGTGGTGGCTCCGTGGTCGACGCGGCCCGCGGGGAGTCCGTTGGCGACGACGGTGAGCTCGCTGGGGGCGGTGACCCGGAAGGTGAACCGGGCCTTGTCCGAGGGGTGGTCGTTGGAGGGGAAGACCCGGTGGGCGGCGTCGGCCTGGTTGGCCATGGCGAGGCCGTCGCTGGTGCGGACCCAGCCGCCGGTGGCGGCGGGGCCGGTGGGGTCGCTGGTGTGGGTGACGGTGATCTCGACCTCCTCGCCCGCGTCGATCGGGGCGACGGGGGTGACGACCAGGTCCTCGCCGCTGGTGGCGTACTCGGCGGGCAGGCCGTCGACGGTGACGGCGGAGACCGTGCCGTGGGTGAAGTCGAGGTTGAGCCGTTCCAGGTCCTCGGTGGCGCGCGCGTCGATCCGGGTGACGGCGGCGAGGGGCTTCGTGTTCACCCCCGGGTAGGTGACGTCGAGCGTGTAGGCGAGGACGTCGTAGCCGGGGTTGCCGAGCTGCGGGAAGAGCGGGTCCCCGATGCCGAGCGGCGCGGGGGCGGGCAGCGCGGCGGCGACGAGTCCGGCCGAGGCGGCGACCAGGACGGCGGAGCGGAGCCACCGCGCGCGGGGCAGGGACGTTCGGACGAGCGGCATGGGCCAGGGCCTTTCCGGAGGAATGGCCCTACGGCTACCAGGACCGCCGCCGCACACCGGGGCGGCGCGCGCGCCGGCCACCCGAAGGGGGTCGTCGGCCGGGGCCGCGAGTGGCGGTCACCCGAAGGAGCGTCGCCGGCCGGGGCCGCGAGCGCCGGCCACCCCGAGGAACGACGTCAGCCCAGGCCCCGCGAGTGGCGGGCGCGGCTGACGTCGTACACGCCGGGGACGTCCCGCATGGCTTTCATGAGGGCGGCGAGGCCGGCCGCGTCGGGGAGCTGGAGGGTGTACGTGTGGCGGACGCGCTGCTCGGTGGGCGGCTCGACGTTCGCCGAGACGACGGCGGCGCCGAAGGCGGCGATGGCCTCGGTGAGATCGGCGAGCAGCCCGGGCCGTCCGAAGGACTCGGCGACGAGGGTGACCCTGCCCTGGGCGGTGTCGCCCCAGCGGACGGTGACGGGCTCGCGGCCGAGGCCGCGCATGGTGTCGACGGCCGAGCAGCGGGCGCGGTGCACGGTGACCGATCCGCCGCGCACCCGGAAGCCGGTGATCTCGTCGGGCGGTACGGGGGTGCAGCAACCCGCCGGACGGACGGCCGAGGGCGGCTCGCCGTCGAGTTCGGCGTGGAGTTCGGCGCCGGAGCGGCGGTCGGCGGGGACGCTGACCTGCGGGCGGGGGTCGGTGGGGGCGGGGGCCGCGGCGCTCTCGGGGTGGGCCCGGAGCCAGCCGGTGATCGCGATCCGGGCGGCGGGGGTGCGGGCATGGTCCAGCCACTCGGGGGACGGCCCGGAGACGGCGTCCTGGGCGAGCAGCAGCTGGACGGTGTCGCCGTCGCCGAGGACGGTGCTCAGCGGCGCGAGGCGGCCGTTGACGCGGGCGCCGAGGCAGGCGTGGGCGGCCTCGCCGTGCTGTGCGTACGCGGCGTCGACGCAGCTGGCGCCGGCGGGCAGGCTGATCGTGCCGGGGGCGCTGCCGTCGGCGTGGAAGACGGTGATCTCGTCGTCCTCGGCGAGGTCGGCACGGAGCGAGGTCCAGAAGGTGTCGGGGTCGGGGGCGGACTGCTGCCAGTCGAGGAGGCGGGAGAGCCAGCCGGGGCGGGTGGGGTCGACGCGCTCGCCGTCTTCCGGTCCCTGGAGAGGGCCGTCCGGTTCCTGGCCCACGTGGGGGTTGCCGAGGGCGACGACTCCGGCCTCGGCGACCTTGTGCATGCGGTGGGTCCGGATGAGGACCTCGGCGACGGCGCCGTCGGGGGCCGCGATCGCGGTGTGCAGCGACTGGTACAGGTTGAACTTGGGGGCGGCGATGAAGTCCTTGAACTCGGAGATCACCGGGGTGAAACAGGTGTGGAGCTCGCCGAGGACCCCGTAGCAGTCGGCGTCCTCGGCGACGAGGACGAGGAGCCGCCCGAAGTCGCAGCCGCGCAGCTCGCCGCGCTTGAGGCGGACGCGGTGGACGGAGACGAAGTGCCGGGGGCGGACGAGGACCTCGGCGCCGATGCCCGCCTCGCGCAGGACGGCGGTGACCTGTTCGGCGACGGCGCCGAGCTCGTCGGCGGCGCCGGGGTTGTCCGCGACGAGCGCGCGGGTGGTCTCGTACTCCTCGGGGTGGAGGATCGCGAAGACGAGGTCCTCCAGCTCGGTCTTGAGGGCCTGGACGCCGAGCCGCTCGGCGAGCGGGATGAGGACGTCCCGGGTGACCTTGGCGATCCTGGCCTGTTTCTCGGGGCGCATCACGCCGAGGGTGCGCATGTTGTGGAGGCGGTCGGCGAGCTTGATCGACATGACCCGGACGTCGCTGCCGGTGGCGACGAGCATCTTGCGGAAGGTCTCGGGCTCGGCGGCGGCGCCGTAGTCGATCTTCTCGACCTTGGTGACGCCGTCGACGAGGTAGGCGACCTCGTCGCCGAACTCGCGGCGCACCTGATCGAGCGTCACCTCGGTGTCCTCGACGGTGTCGTGGAGGAGGGAGGCGGTCAGGGTGGTGGTCTCCGCGCCGAGTTCGGCGAGGATGAGGGTGACCGCGAGCGGGTGGGTGATGTAGGGCTCGCCGCTCTTGCGGAACTGGCCGCGGTGGGAGGACTCGGCGAGGACGTACGCCCGGCCGAGCACCGTCAGATCGGCCTCGGGGTGGTGGGCCCGGTGCGCCTCCGCCACATGGCTGATGGCGTCGGGCAGCCGGTCGCGGGGCGCCGGTCCCGCGGTGGCGTTCAGCAGGGCGGTGCGGCCGAGGCGGCGCAGGTCGATCCGGGCCCGTCCGCGTCTGCGGACGGTCACGTCGGTGGGGGCGGCCTCGGGGTTGGTGGCCTCTGCGCTCATGGGGCACCTCCGGCAACATCGACCGGCGGTGGGCGGGCCAGGCGTGCCCGGGGGGCCGGTGCTTGATGCTACCGACCCCACCACGCGGCGCAGTCACGCTCTCGCCCAGCGTGAAAGGGATCACCCATTCGAGCGATAAATCAGTCGTTGACAGTTTCGATTCCGTCGCGCGCGATCACGTCGCCGAGCCCAGCCACGTCGGATCGATGATGCCTTCGGCGACGATGACCGCGGGCCCCGTCATGTCGATCCGGCCGTCGGGGTGCTCGGTGATGACGAGGGTCCCGCCGAGCACGTCGACGGTGTACGTGACGGGGGTGCCGCTCTCGGCGGGGTCGACGCCGTCCCGGCGGGCGGTGGCGACGGCGACGGCGCAGGCGCCGGTGCCGCAGGAGCGGGTCTCGGACGCGCCGCGCTCGTGGACCCGCATGGCGACGTGGCGGGGGCCGCGGTCGGCGACGAACTCGATGTTCACCCCGTCCGGGTAGACCGCGGCGGGCTCGTACGGCGGCTCGTCGTGCAGGGTCCCCGCGTGGGCGAGGTCCTCGACGAAGGCGACCGCGTGCGGATTGCCCATGTTCACGTTGCGCGCGGGCCAGCTGCGGCCGTCGACGGTGACGGTGACCCCGGCCTCGGGGAGCACGGCGCGGCCCATGGCGACGGTGACGGAGCCGTCCTTGTCCAGGTGGACGTGCTTGACGCCGCCCCGGGTGGCGACCGCGACCTCGCCCGCGGTGACGTGTCCCGCGTGCTCCAGGTAGCGGGCGAAGACCCGGACGCCGTTCCCGCACATCTCGGCGACGGAGCCGTCGGCGTTGCGGTAGTCCATGAACCACTCGGCCTCGTCGGCCAGGTGGCGGGCGTCGGGGTGGGCGGCGCTGCGCACGACGTGCAGCAGTCCGTCACCTCCGATGCCGGCCCGGCGGTCGCAGAGACGCGCCACGACAGCGGGGGGCAGGTCGACGGCGTTCTCCGCGTCGGGGACGATCACGAAGTCGTTCTCGGTGCCGTGGCCCTTGAGGAAGGGGATCGGCGAGGTCTGCGTGCTGGTCACGCGATCAACTGTACGGGTCGGGCCCGCCGCCCGACCGCCCCGTCCACGGACCGGCCCCACGGGAAGGGGCGCGCTCGGCTCCCCCACGCCCCGGTCCCGCTTCCGCACGGGACCGGGCCGGGGCGCGGACGAGAGGGGGCCACGTTCCGCGCCGGGCCGGACCGGGGCGGGCCGGGCTTCTGCGGGGCGAGGGCGCGTCCGTGCGGGGCCGGACCGGAGCGGGCTTCTGCGGGGCGAGGGCGCGTTCCGTGCGGGGCCGGGCCGGGCGGGCCGGGTCCCTGCGGGGTTGAGGCCGCGTTCCGTGCGGGCGTGGGCCCGCGCGCCGGGGGCTCAGCGCAGGCGGGCGACGCGCCAGACCGCGAGGGCGACCAGGGCCGCGATCGTCGACAGGTACAGAGCGAGGACGCGCCAGTCCGGGCGCTCGCCCGAGCCGCGCTGCGGAAGTCCCGGCCAGGTGTAGCCGACCTTGCGGGCGGCCATCATGCCCCAGCCCGCCGCGCAGGAGCTGATCAGCAGTCCGAGCATGGCGACGACGGCGCCGCCGTCACCCGAACCGAAGGCGAGCGGGAAGGCGAACATCAGCGAGCCGACGGCGGCCAGGCCCACGATGGGGGCGAGCTGCCAGATCCGCAGCCGGCGCTGGGGACGCAGCTCGACCTCGACCTCGTCGGCGTCGACCTCGACGGCGGTGCCCATGGCGTCGTCGGGTCCGTCCGGGGTCAGCCCCGGGGTCCCGACGGGGGCGTCGTCCGTCGGATGGCCCGGCGTGTCGCCCGACGGATCCGCCGTCGGGTCACCCAGGGCCGCCTCGTGCTGTTCTCTGTCGCGAGGGCCGGCCTCCATCGCCACGCGCCCTCCCCACTCGGACTCCACTTGGTCGATCGATGCTCGATGATGGCACGCTCATGACCGCCGAAATGACGGGCAGTGCGTCCCGATGCCATCACGTGATCAGGCTGTAACCGCTCGTTCGACCAACGACAGCGCCTCTCGGGGGAGTTCCCCGCGGTGATCGGCGGCTCCGCTGAGCCAGTGCACCCGCGGGTCGCGGCGGAACCACGAGTCCTGGCGGCGCGCGAAGCGCTTCGTGGCCCGCACGGTCTCCGCGCGCGCCTCGTCCTCGGTGCACTCCCCCGCGAGCGCGGCGAGGACCTGCTGGTAGCCCAGGGCGCGGGCCGCCGTGCGCCCCTCGCGCAGCCCCCGCGCCTCCAGGGCCCGCACCTCGTCGACGAGACCGGCCTCCCACATGCGGTCCACGCGCGTAGTGATCCGCTCGTCGAGCTCGGGGCGGGCCACGTCGACGCCGATCTGGACGGTGTCGTAGACGGAGTCGGGGCCCGGCAGGTTGGCGGTGAAGGGCTTGCCGGTGATCTCGATCACCTCCAGGGCCCGGACGATGCGGCGTCCGTTGCTGGGCAGGATCGCGCGGGCCGCCTCGGGGTCCGCCGCGGCGAGCCGGACGTGCAGGGCGCCGGAGCCGCGCTCCTCGAGCTCGGCCTCCAGGCGGGCCCGGACGGCGGGGTCGGTGCCGGGGAACTCGAGGGCGTCGACGGCCCCCCGTACGTACAGCCCGGAACCGCCGACGAGGACCGGGGTGCGGCCGGCGGCGAGCAGCCGGTCGATCTCGGCGCGCGCGAGGCGCTGGTACTCGGCGACGCTGGCGGCCTCGGTCACGTCCCAGATGTCGAGGAGGTGGTGCGGGATGCCGCCGCGCTCCTCCGGCGTCAGCTTGGCGGTGCCGATGTCCATCCCCCGGTAGAGCTGCATCGAGTCGGCGTTGACCACCTCGCCGCCGAGCTGCTGGGCCAGGAATACACCCAGATCGGACTTTCCGGCCGCTGTGGGGCCGACGACGGCGATGACCCGCGGGGCGGGAGCTGCGCTTCTCACCGTCCCAGTCTCGCAAACCTCCCGCCCGGCCCCCGAACGAGCCGCGGAACGGGCCCGTCCGGCTTCGTCGCCCGGGGCGGGGCTCCGGCCGTGGGCCGCCTCGGATCCCGGCCGCCGATCACCGCGGCGCCCCTTCCATCCGAGTACTCTATGGAGTGGATATGGGCGTTTTTGCAATCTTTCGCCGAAAGAAGCAGGGCGCGGAACGCACTACACGGAACACGGACCCCACAGGTCCGCGGAGGGAAGGTGCTCCATGGGTCTCATGGATTCGCTGAAGGCCAAGCTCGCCCCGGCCAAGGACAAGGTCGCCGACCTCGCGCAGCAGCACGGCGAGAAGATCGACCACGGCCTGGAGAAGGCCGCGAAGCTGGTCGACGAGAAGACCAAGGGCAAGTACAGCGACAAGATCCACACCGGTACGGACAAGGCGAAGGGCGCCATCGACCGGATCGGTCACAAGGACGACGGCACGCCCGGGAGCGGTGGCGCGACGACGACGCCGCCGCCGACCGTCTGACGGCCGCGTCGTCCGGCGGTCCCTCCGCACGGCGGACGGCCGCGGAGCATGATGCTCCGCGTCGTCCGCCGTTCTCGTTCCCGGTCCCGGTCCCGTTCTCGCTC
This sequence comes from Streptomyces sp. NPDC006197, assembly GCF_040613865.1. Taxonomy (NCBI): domain Bacteria; kingdom Bacillati; phylum Actinomycetota; class Actinomycetes; order Kitasatosporales; family Streptomycetaceae; genus Streptomyces; species Streptomyces sp. NPDC006197. The sequence goes on from NZ_JBEXSZ010000124.1 coordinate 22,002, forward strand.
AGGACCAGGCCGCGACGAAGTACCCCACGCCGTACGGGGCGTCCTCGAAGAGCAGTCGGCCGTCGAGCCCGGCGCCCTCGGCGGCGCCCGCCAGCACCTGCCAGGGGGCACGGCCGGCCGCCCTCAGCTCGGACGCGAGCCCGGCGTCCAGCGCGAGCAGCGCCGCCACGTCGGCCGTCCCCAGCGCCCGGGCCGCCTCCGCGTCGAAACCGGCGGCCCGCTCGTCCAGGTAACCGGGGGCCTTCACCGTCCGGCAGGCACTGCCGTCGCCCAGGACGAGGAGGGCGACGCGCTCGGCGGAGGCGGCGAGCTCCCTGCCGGTCCCGGCGCAGACGTCCGCCGCCGTCGAGACGGCCACGCCCAGACCCTCGACCGGCGCGTCGGCCCAGTCGGCGCGGGCCAGGAGCCAGGCACCGACGGCGAGGGAGAGGGGCAGGGGGCGGTCGTCGCTCTCGGCTTCGCCCCGGGGCGGCTCCGCGCCGAGCCGTACGGAGAGGTCGACGCCGAAACCGGCGAAGGAGCCCGTCGCGCCGGCCGGGTAGCCGCCGTGCGCGCCCTCGTCGGCGGCCCCGACGACGTACAGCCGGTCGGGGCGGGCGGCGGCGAGCAGCCCGACCGCATCCGCGCACGCCGCACGCGCGGCGTCCAGCTCGGGGGCGGCGCCGGTCGCGACGTCGGGGACGAGGAGCGGGGGGCTGGGGCAGACGGCTGCGGCGACAAGCATGATCCGCAGCCTACTGCTCCGGGGTGCCGCCCTTCGAGGTCACGGACGGTGCTTCCACGCGCCCGTCCGTGCCCTCCGTCGTGGGCAGGGTGTCAGTGGCTGCCGCAGGCCGGGGTGTCCGCCGTGGGGAGGGGGGCCGGGACGCCGATCTTCGGGAGGCCGAGGAGGACGCCCGCCGGCTTCGCCGCCGCGGCCGTCGTGCGCTTCTCCCAGGCATCGCCCGCGCGCGTGCGGCGGACCGCCGTGGTGGGGCCCTCGGCGAGCAGGTGGTGCGGGGCGGCGTACGTGACCTCGACGGTCACCACGTCACCCGGGCGGACGTCCTCCTCCGGCTTGGTGAAGTGGACGAGCCGGTTGTCGGGGGCGCGGCCGGAGAGGCGGTGGGTCTCGCCGTCCTTGCGGCCCTCGCCCTCCGCGACCATGACTTCGAGGGTGCGGCCGACCTGCTTCTTGTTCTCCTCCCAGGAGATCTCCTCCTGGAGGGCGACGAGGCGCTCGTAGCGCGCCTGCACGACCTCCTTCGGGATCTGGCCCTCCATGGTGGCCGCGGGGGTGCCGGGGCGCTTGGAGTACTGGAAGGTGAAGGCGTTCGCGAAGCGGGCCTCGCGGACGGTGTGCATGGTCTGCTCGAAGTCCTCCTCGGTCTCGCCGGGGAAGCCCACGATGATGTCGGTGGAGATCGCCGCGTGCGGAATGGCCGCGCGGACCTTCTCGAGAATGCCGAGGAAACGCTCCTGCCGGTAGGAGCGGCGCATCGCCTTCAGGATCGAGTCCGAGCCGGACTGGAGCGGCATGTGCAGCTGCGGCATGACGTTCGGCGTCTCGGCCATGGCCGCGATGACGTCGTCCGTGAAGTCGCGGGGGTGGGGGGAGGTGAAGCGGACGCGCTCCAGGCCCTCGATCTGCCCGCAGGCGCGCAGCAGCTTGCTGAAGGCCTCGCGGTCGCCCAGGTCGGAGCCGTACGCGTTGACGTTCTGGCCGAGCAGGGTGATCTCGGAGACGCCCTCGGCGACCAGCGCCTCGATCTCGGCGAGGATGTCGCCGGGCCGGCGGTCCTCCTCCTTGCCGCGCAGGGCCGGGACGATGCAGAAGGTGCAGGTGTTGTTGCAGCCGACGGAGATGGAGACCCAGGCCGCGTACGCGGACTCGCGGCGGGTCGGCAGCGTGGAGGGGAAGGCCTCCAGCGACTCGGCGATCTCGATCTGCGCCTCCTGCTGGACGCGGGCGCGCTCCAGCAGGACCGGCAGCTTGCCGATGTTGTGCGTGCCGAAGACCACGTCGACCCAGGGGGCCTTCTTGACGATGGTGTCGCGGTCCTTCTGGGCGAGACAGCCGCCGACGGCGATCTGCATGCCGGGGCGCGCGGTCTTCATCGGGGCGAGCCGGCCGAGGTTGCCGTACAGCTTGTTGTCAGCGTTCTCGCGGACCGCGCAGGTGTTGAAGACGACGACGTCGGCGTCGCCGTCCGCGCCCTTGGGGGCCCGGACGTAACCCGCCTCTTCCAGCAGACCGGAGAGCCGCTCGGAGTCGTGGACGTTCATCTGGCACCCGTAGGTGCGGATCTCGTAGGTCTTGGTGCCGTCAACGCTCACTGCGGTGCTCCGGTCGCTGCTGCTCGTCATGGATCCAAGGGTAGGTGCTCCCAGGAGGTGTCAGGCCCGGGAGCGGCTCCACGACGGCTCGGGCTCCTCACGGCCGGACCCGTCCGCCGTCCCCGGCCTCGGCCCCACCCCCGGCCTCGGCCCGCAGGGCCTCTTCCACACGGCGCTCCAGGAGCCGGGCGACGCTCCAGCAGGCAGCCGCGTCCAGGCGCTTGTACGTGGCGGCGGGACGCGCCTCCACGACGGCGGTCGTCCCCTCCGGGCCGGTCGTGACACGGATCCGCACGGCGACCTTCGTGTCCGACGGCCCGCGCACCGCCAGGTCCAGCTTTCCGTGCCCGAACGCGGTGACCTCGTCCAGCCGCAGCACGGGATCCCTCTCCACCGCGTGCCGCACTCCGTCGGTCAGCTGGAACGCGGTCCTGTCCGTGATGCCGGACACCCGCACCTCCCGGACGCACGGCAGGGCCACGGCCTCGGGGCCGAGCGCGAGCCCGTACCGGCGGGCCGTTCGAGCGGCACCCACCACGTTGGCCGTGGACAACACGGCGGCGAAGGCGAGGGCGACCGCCGCTCCCACGGCGAGGGACCGGGGAGCGGCCCCCCGCCACGGCGCGCCGTCGCCCAGGACCAGGACGGCCGTCATGGCGGCCGCGCACAGCGCGCCCGTGACCAGCGCGGACGCGGCCAGGCGGCGTACGGCCGCGAGCCAGTAGCGGAGCATCGGATCGTTCCTCCCACGGATGGAGCCGAACCATACGACGGCCGGTGTCCGGGAGCCGTGCCGCCCTCTCCCTTTCCCGAGCCGGTTCGAATCCGGTCGGGGGTACCAACTGGTCTAAACCACCAGTGGCCTATGGTGTAATTGGCAGCACGACTGATTCTGGTTCAGTT
>NZ_JBEXSZ010000125.1:0-25127 GCF_040613865.1 Streptomyces sp. NPDC006197
CGGTGCCGAGCGGGAACTCGGCGCTCGGCGGCTCCAGGGCCGTGCCCGGCGCCTCCGTGACCGACTGCACGTCAGAGCCGACGATCAGCGGGGCGCTCGCTGCTCGGGCTGCTGATCTGGGGCGCCCGGATCTCGCTGCTCGTGGGTCTGCTCGTGGTCGACGCCCCGCAGCTGGACGTGGAGACGGGCGCGATGCTCGTGGAGTCGCTGCCGGACGGCTGTCGTCTGGTGCTGAGCGGCGATCCGGGGGTGCTCGGCGCGCCGGGCGCGGGCCGGGTCTTCGCGGACGTGCTCGCGTCCGGGGTGTGCCCGCGGATCGCCTCCCGCGTCCCCGATCCGGGGCCGCTCGGCGAGCTGGTGTCGGGCATCGGCGTCGGCGAGCTGAACCAGGTCGAGGCCCCCGGCAAGGAGGTCGTGATCGTCCCGGTGCGGGACGCGGGCGAGGCCGTGCACCGTACGGTCCAGCTGGTGGCGGACTCGGTGCCCCGGGCGCTCGGGGTGCCGTCCGAGCAGACGCAGGTCGTCACGGTCGGCCACGGCGGCTCCGCCGGCACGCGCGCGCTGAACGCCGCCCTGAAGCAGCGGCTCAATCCCGGGCCGGGCCGGTTCGGCGGCTACGACCCCGGCGACCGGGTGGCGTACGCGCCCGCGCCGGGGCGCACGGTGACGGGCACGGTCCTCTCGGCCGACGCCGAGGGGCTGCGGCTGCGCTGCGGGCGCGACGAGCTCCTCGTACCGAGGGATCGCGTGGAGTCGGCCCTGCGGCACGGCTGGGCGCTCACCGCGCACCAGGCGGCCGGGACGCGCTGGCCCGCGGTGGTCGTGGTGCTGCCGGGGGACGCCGCGGGCGGCCTGAGCCGGCCGTGGGTGTACACGGCCTTCGGCCGGGCGGAGCGCCATCTGTCGGTCGTGCACGGCGTGGACCAGGCCCTGCCCCGCGCGGTGGCCGAAGGGGTGGCCCCGGAGCGTACGACGCGGCTGCGGCCGCTCCTGGAGGCTCTGCTGGCCGCCGACGGGGAATAGGACCGGAGCGCGGGAGAGCCGGGACGCCGTGTGTGGTGTCCCGGCCCTCCCGCGTCCCGTCAGGCGTCCACGCCGGAGGCTCCCGCGTCCACGGGCTCGTCCTCGTCCTCCTCGTCGAAGACGGCGCTGACGTCGAAGCGGCAGACGATCCGCTCGGGGTCGGCCTGGTCGAAGGGGGCGGCCAGCCACTCCCCCGGTTCCGGGAGCTCCTCGGCGGCGGTGACCCAGAGCGTGGAGTCCCCCTCCTCCAGGCCGAACTCCTTGTGCCGGGAGGCGATCTCGTCCGGTTCGTACTCGCCGAAGAGCACGCCGAGCGCGGCGAGCGGCGAGACGCCGGCCTTGGCGGCCACGCGGGTGTCCGCGTCCTCGTCGAGCTCGGCGACGCGGCGGGCCTGGGCGAGCAGCCGCTGTGGTTCGGCGACGGCGTAGTCGCGGCGGATCAGGAGGCTGAGGGCGTGAGGTTCGTCAGGTCCGGCGTACGGCGGCAGGTTTCCGTCGGCGCCGGGGATCTCGAAGGGGGTGACCTCGTCGTAGCGGTCGTAGAGGAGTTCGTCGTACGTCTCGGCGGCCGCGGCGAGGGCGTTGAAGGCCTCGTAGACGGCCGTGTCGTCGTCTCCCGTGCGGCGTTCGACCGCCGCGAGGTGACGGTCCAGTGCGGTCTTGACCGCCTCGGCGGCGGCACGTACCTCGGCAGCGGTGGGCTGCGCAGCATCAGACATGGGACAGACGCTATCCGTACCGGGCCCGTGCCCGCACAATAGATGCGATGCCGGAATACGAATTTGTCGACGTGTACGTGCCGCGCGGTGTCTCCCGCAAGGAGGCGACGCGGCTCCTGACCGACCATGCCGAGTACGGACACTGGGAGTTGGACCGTCTGAGCCTGCACCGGGACGGAAGCCGCAGAGTGCGGCTGAAGCGGCGGATCATCCGCCAGGTCCGGGCGACCTGGTAGCGAGCACCGGACGACGAGAAGACAGCGAGAAGGGGCCCCGTGGTGTGCGGGGCCCCTGTGCGTGGTGCGTGAGCCCGGTGGCTCAGGCGGCGCTGCGGGCGCGGCGGTAGATCAGCGAGCCGGCGAGCAGCATCCCGGCGCCGGCGGGAAGGATCACGCCGAGCGGACCGGAGCCGGTCTCGGCGAGCTCCTCGACGGCGCGCGGCGGAGTGACGGTCTGAGCACCGGGGGTGTTCGGCCCGCCCTCGCTGCCGGGGGTACCCGGGTGACCGGGGGTGCTGGGGGTACCGGGGGTGCCCGGGTTACCAGGGTGGCCCGGGTTACCCGGATTCCCGGGGTTCCCGGGGTTCCCGGGGTTCCCGGGGTTGCCCGGGTTCCCAGGGTTGCCCGGGTTCCCGGGGTTGCCCGGGTTCCCGGGGTTCCCAGGATTACCCGGGTTCCCAGGGTTGCCCGGCTCCTCCTCCCCGTAGCCCGTGTCCCCGCCGTTCGCGCAGTCGTTGCCCGTGACGGCGTTGCCCAGGCCGACGCCCGTGACGTTGTTGCCGCAGACGTTCACCGGGACGTCGACCGGCACCTCGACGTTGTTGCCGGAGCCCACGCCGGGAGAGTTTCCGGTGTGCCCGCCGGCGGAGGATCCGCCACCGGACGGGGAGGTGTTGGCGCACGTGTTGCCAAAGGCCGGATTGAGCAGTCCGATGACGTTGACGGTGTTCCCGCAGGCGTTCACCGGCGCGTGCACCGGGACCTGGACGGAGTTTCCGGACGCGACGCCCGGGGAATTCATGGCCGTACCGTTCGCGCCGGAATCGGCGTGCGCATATCCGCCGCCGACGGCGGCGAAAACGCCTCCGGCGGCCGCGACGGTGATAAGGCCCTTGCGCGTGACCTGTCGCATAGCTTGTTCCCTGCCTGCTCGGCTTCGAAAGAGTGCCACCGGGCGGACGGCCCGGGGCGGAAATGGCCACCGGCCCCGGAGTGCATGGCACGCACTCCGGGGCCGGACCGGCTCACACCCTCACGGGGCGAGGCACAACGTCAGGCGTTGACGCAGGTGTTGCCGAAGGCGGGGTTCAGCAGGCCGATCACGGAGACCGTGTTGCCGCACACGTTCACGGGGATGTGGATCGGCACCTGGACGACGTTGCCCGAGATCACGCCGGGGTTGCCCACGGCGGCACCCTGGGCACCCGAGTCGGCAACGGCCATGCCCGCACCCGCGAGAACGAGACCGCCGGTGGCAGCCGCAGCAGCGACGACCTTCTTGATCATTATTCCTCCTAGTTGGCAATGCGGCCCCAGCCGCGGACCGCACCACCTGTAACGAGGGGGAATGATGAGGGCTACGAGCCCTTGAGTTCATTCACTCTTTCCGGTCACATGCAAACGCGTGGGCGAATTCAGCAGGCGTCGAGGAACCGGTCCAGCACGCGGACGCCGAACGTGAGGCCGTCCACCGGGACCCGCTCGTCCACGCCGTGGAACATGCCCGCGAAGTCGAGCTCGGGCGGCAGCTGGAGCGGGGCGAAGCCGAAGCAGCGGATGCCGAGGTCGTCGAAGGACTTGGCGTCGGTGCCGCCGGACAGCATGTACGGCACGGCGCGGGCGATCGGGTCCTCGGCGCGCAGCGCCAGCTGCATGGCGTCCACCAGGGCGCCGTCGAAGCTGGTCTCCAGGGCCTTGTCGCCGTGCACGTCCTCGCGCTTCACGCGGGGGCCGAGGATCCGGTCGAGATCGGCCAGGAACTCCTGCTCGTAGCCGGGCAGGAAGCGGCCGTCGACGTGCGCGGTGGCCTGGCCGGGGATCACGTTCACCTTGTAGCCGGCACCGAGCATCGTCGGGGCGGCCGAGTTGCGGAGGGTGGCGCCGACCATCTTGGCGATGCCGCCGAGCTTGGCGAGGGTGCCGTCCATGTCCTCGGGGTCGAGCGGGGTGCCGAGGGCGTCCGACAGCTCGTCGAGGAAGCTCCGCACGGTCTTGGTGACCCTCACCGGCCACTGGTGGCGGCCGAGGCGGCCCACGGCCTCGCAGAGCTCCGTGATGGCGTTGTCGTCGTTGGTCATGGAGCCGTGGCCGGCCGTGCCCTCGACGGTCAGCCGCATCCAGTGCATGCCCTTCTGGGCCGTCTCGACCAGGTAGAGCCGCAGGTTCTCGTTGACGGTGAAGGAGAAGCCGCCGACCTCGCCGATCGCCTCGGTGACGCCCTCGAAGAGGTCGCGGTGGTGGTCGACCAGGTGCCGGGCGCCGTAGGTGCCGCCGGCCTCCTCGTCGGCGAGGAAGGCGAGGACGACGTCGCGCGGGGGCTTGCGGCCGCTGCGCAGCCGGTCGCGGACGACCGCGAGGGTCATCGCGTCCATGTCCTTCATGTCGACGGCCCCGCGGCCCCAGACGCAGCCGTCGGCGATCTCGCCGGAGAAGGGGTGGTGGGTCCAGTCCTCGGCGTTGGCCGGGACGACGTCGGTGTGCCCGTGGATGAGCAGGGCCGGACGCGACGGGTCCTCGCCCTCGATCCGGGCGACGGTGGAGGCGCGCCCCCTGTGCGACTCGATGATCTTCGGCTCGAGTCCGACCTCCGCGAGCTTCTCGGCGACGTACTCGGCCGCCGCCCGCTCTCCCGGGCCGGAGTGGTCGCCGTAGTTGCTGGTGTCGATGCGGATGAGGTCGCGACAGAGGTCCACCACCTCGTCCTCGCCGCTGACGCTCCGGGCCGTGTTCGACTCGCTCACGCTGCTTCCTCCCACTACGTGCCCCACGTGGTTGCTTGGTGGTCGCCCCCATCCTCCCGCGCCGCCCCCTCGGCGCCCAAGGGCGCCGGCCCTCCGACATGCGGCTGTCACAGGACGGGGGCCGACCGGGGGTGGTGATCGACCACTCCGAAATGTTTGCTATGGTTTTCCTCGTCGGAAGGGCCCAGCGGCCGGGAAGACAGACACCTTGTCCGGGTGGCGGAATGGCAGACGCGCTAGCTTGAGGTGCTAGTGCCCTTTATCGGGCGTGGGGGTTCAAGTCCCCCCTCGGACACCAGCGAAGGACCCCACGTCATGTGGGGTCCTTCTTGTTACGGCGGCAGGAATCACGGCGGTAGGACCGGTGCGACGCAGATCCAAGGCTCCCGCCTCTCCCCTCCCCCAGCTGCACGGCATCGATCCCGTGCGGGTGCGGCTGCCGGAGGACCCCGAGGGGCGTTGGACGGGCGTCCGGGAGTACCTCGTCGAGCGGTACGGGGCGGCCGTCGGGCCCGGGCGGGTCGAGGGGATGCTGCGGGAGGGGCGGTTCGTCGGGGTCGACGGGCCGGTCGGCGGGGACGAGCCGTACGCCGCGGGGCGGCACCTCTGGTTCCACCGGGACTTTCCCGCCGAGACGCCCGTGCCCTTCCCGATCGGGGTCGTGCACCGCGACGAGCGGATCGTGGTGGTCGACAAGCCGCATTTCCTCGCCACGATGCCCCGCGGAAGGCATGTGACCGAGACCGCGCTCGCCCGGCTCCGGCGCGACCTGGGGCTTGCGCGCCTCCAGCCCGCGCACCGGCTCGACCGGCTGACGGCGGGGCTCGTGCTGTTCGTCGTGCGGCCGGAGGACCGGGGGGCGTACCAGACGCTCTTCCGCGACCGGGCCGTGCGCAAGGAGTACGAGGCGGTGGCGCCGTACGACCCGGCGGTCGAGCTGCCGGTGACCGTGCGCAGCCGGATCGAGAAGGAGCGCGGGGTGATGGCCGCCCGGGAGGTGCCGGGCGAGCCGAACGCCGAGAGCGGGATCGAGCTCCTGGGGCACGCGGGAGGGCTCGGGCGCTACCGGCTGGTGCCCGTGACCGGGCGGACCCATCAACTGCGGGTGCACATGAACGGCCTGGGTCTGCCGATCCTCGACGATCCGGTCTATCCGGTGGTCCGCGAGGACGGGCCGGAGGACTTCGCGCGTCCGCTGCGACTGCTCGCGCGGACGCTGGAGTTCACCGACCCGTTCACGGGCGACGAGGTGCGGTTCGAGAGCCGGCTGGCCCTCAGTGGCCCCTCCCACGCGGCGGAGCCGCATATCTAACGCAGCCACTCCTCCAGGTGCGGGGCCTCGGCCCCGATGGTGGTGGTGTCGCCGTGGCCGGTGCGGACGACCGTCTCCGGCGGCAGGGTGAGGAGCTTCTCGCGGATCGAGTCGACGATCGTCGGGAAGTCCGAGTAGGACCGTCCGGTGGCGCCGGGGCCGCCCTGGAAGAGGGTGTCGCCGCTGAAGACCGTGCCGAGCTCGGGGGCGTGCAGGCAGACCGCGCCGGGGGCGTGCCCCGGGGTGTGGAGGACCGTGAGGTCCGTGCCGGCGATGGTGAGGACCTGGCCGTCGGCGAGCTCGCCGTCCGGGCTGTGGTCGGGGTGGGTCAGCTTCCACAGCGGCTGGTCGGCCGGGTGGAGCAGGATGCGGGCGCCGGTGGCGGCCGCGAGGGCCGGGGCGGCGTCGACGTGGTCGTCGTGGGCGTGGGTGCAGACGATGGCGCGCAGGGCGCGGCCGTCGAGCGCGGCGAGGATCGCCCCGGCGTCGTGGGCGGCGTCGATGACGATGGCCTCGTGGTCGTCGCCGACGATCCAGACGTTGTTGTCGACGTCCCAGGTGCCGCCGTCGAGGCTGAAGGTGCCGGAGGTGACGAGGTGGTCGATGCGGGCGGCCATCAGAGGACCACCACCGAGCGGAGGACGTCGCCCTCGTGCATGCGGGCGAAGGCCTTCTCGACGTCGCCGAGGCCGATGGTCTCGGTGACGAAGGCGGCGAGGTCGATGCGGCCCTGCTGGTGCAGGTCGATGAGCATCGGGAAGTCGCGGGAGGGCAGGCAGTCCCCGTACCAGGAGGACTTGAGCGAGCCGCCGCGGCCGAAGACGTCGAGGAGCGGGAGTTCCAGCTTCATCTCGGGGCTGGGGACGCCGACGAGGACGACGGTGCCGGCGAGGTCGCGGGCGTAGAAGGCCTGCTCGTACGTCTCCGGGCGGCCGACGGCCTCGATGACGACGTCGGCGCCGAAGCCGCCGGTGAGCTCGCGGATCGCCTCGACGGCGTCGGCGGTGCGGGAGTTGACCGTGTGGGTGGCGCCCATCTCGCGGGCCTTGTCCAGCTTCCGGTCGTCGATGTCGACGGCGATGATCTTCGCGGCTCCGGCGAGGCGGGAGCCGACGACCGCCGCGTCGCCGACGCCGCCGCAGCCGATGACGGCGACGGTGTCGCCGCGGCCGACGTTCCCGGTGTTGATCGCGGCGCCGATGCCGGCCATCACGCCGCAGCCGAGGAGGCCCGCGACCTCGGGGGCGACGGACGGGTCGACCTTGGTGCACTGGCCGGCGGCGACGAGGGTCTTCTCGGCGAAGGCGCCGATGCCGAGGGCCGGGGAGAGCTCCGTGCCGTCGAGCAGGGTCATCTTCTGCTTCGCGTTGTGGGTGGCGAAGCAGTACCAGGGGCGGCCCCGCGTACAGGCGCGGCAGGTGCCGCAGACGGCGCGCCAGTTGAGGACCACGAAGTCGCCGGGGGCGACGTCGGTGACGCCCTCGCCGACGGACTCGACGATTCCGGCGGCCTCGTGACCGAGCAGGAAGGGGAACTCGTCGTTGATCGCGCCCTGCTTGTAGTGGAGATCGGTGTGGCAGACGCCGCAGGCCTGGATCGTGACGACGGCCTCGCCGGGGCCGGGGTCGGGGATCACGATGGTCTCGACGCGTACCGGTTCGTTCCTGCCGGGGGCGATGACCCCCTGGACGTGCTGCGGCATCGCGAACTTCCCTTCCTCCGACCGGATCTTGTAAGGCTCTTGCGTACCACTATCTCCTGACAAAAGGCGAGACCCCCGCAGGCCGTGCCTGTGGGGGTCCCGCCGTCTCCCGTGGGGGGAGTCTCAGCCCTGCTGCGCCGCGGAGGTCGCGCGGACCCGGCGGCGGACCAGGAACCAACCGCCGACGAGGGCCGCCGCGATGAGCGGCAGACAGTTCACGGTGGTGCGGCTGATGCCGCCGTCCATCCACATGAGGACGAGGACGGAGGCGAGGAAGGCCAGGGTCACGATCTGGGTGTACGGGGCCCAGGGCAGGTTGTAGCCGGGGCGGGTGACCTTGCCCTCCTTGGCACGGCGGACGAACAGCAGCGAGCAGACCATGATCATGGCCCAGGTGCCGATGATGCCGATGGAGGCGAAGTTGAGGACCAGCTCGAAGGCCTCGCCGGGCATGACGTAGTTGAGGGCGACGCCGAGGACGCCGAAGCCCGCGGTGAGGAGGATGCCGCCGTAGGGGACGCCGCCCTTGTTCATGACGCCGGTGAACTTGGGCGCGGAGCCGGCGAGCGACATGGAGCGCAGGATGCGGCCGGTGGAGTAGAGGCCCGAGTTGAGGCTGGAGAGGGCGGCGGTGAGGACGACGAGGTTCATCACGCCGGCGGCGCCGGGGATGCCCAGCTTGTCGAAGACGGTGACGAAGGGGCTCTGGTCGCCGGAGTACGCGGTGTACGGGAGGATCAGGGCGAGCAGGATCACGGAGCCGACGTAGAAGAGGCCGACGCGCCACATGATCGAGTTGATCGCCTTGGGCATGATCTTCTCGGGGTTCTCGGTCTCGCCGGCGGCGACGCCGCAGAGCTCGACGGAGGCGTAGGCGAAGACGACGCCCTGGATGAGCAGCAGCATCGGCATCATGCCGTTGGGGAAGACGCCGCCGTTGTCGGTGATGTTGGCGAGGCCCGGGGTGTGGCCGCCGACATCGTGCGAGGTGACGACGAGGAAGATGCCGACGAGCATGAAGGCGACCAGGGCGGCGACCTTGATGATCGCGAACCAGAACTCCATCTCGCCGAAGTACTTCACGGAGATGAGGTTGGCGGTGAGGACGACCGCGAGGGCGATCAGGGCGAGGACCCACTGGGGGACGTCGCTGAACATGGCCCAGAAGTGGGCGTAGGTGGCGGCCGCGGTGATGTCGGCGACGGCGGTGGTCGACCAGTTGAGGAAGTACAGCCAGCCGGCCGTGTAGGCGCCCTTCTCGCCCATGAACTCACGGGCGTAGGAGACGAAGGCGCCGGAGGAGGGGCGGTAGAGCACCAGCTCGCCGAGGGCGCGCACCACGAAGAAGGCGAAGACGCCGCAGACGGCGTACGCGATGAAGAGGGACGGGCCCGCCTGGGACATGCGGCCGCCGGCGCCGAGGAAGAGGCCGGTGCCGATGGCGCCGCCGATGGCGATCATGTTGATGTGCCGGGACTTGAGGTCCTTGCGGTAGCCGGCGTCGCCTGCGTCGACGTGGGGGGCTGCGGCCGGGTTCGCCGGAGCGGCGGACAGCGGCTCGGCCGCGGTGACGCGGTCAGTCATGGAGTTGTTCGCCTTCGTGAGGGGGGACGGTGCGGTACCCGGCCGTACCTGGACGGGGGGTCTCCCCGGCACGGCCAGCGCACATCCTCACGGCAACGACGCCCGGCTGACTGTGGCGCATGTCACTGAACGCCCTTATTTGAGCTAGTTCAGAGCTTTACGGGCGGGTAACGCCCGGGTGAACTACGGGGCGAGGACGTCCAGCTCCTGGAGGGCACCGACTGCGATCTGGCGGGTGAGCTCCTCGGCGCGGGCGGCGTCCCGCTCCCGTACGGCCTCGGCGACCTGGACGTGGAGGGTGACGGCTGCCGGGTCGGGGTCCTCGAACATCACGTGGTGGTGGGTGCGGCCGGTGAGGACCTCGGCGACGACGTCGCCGAGGCGGGCGAACATCTCGTTGCCCGAGGCGCTCAGCACGACCCGGTGGAAGGCGACGTCGTGGACGAGGTACTCCTCCAGGCGCCGGCCGCGCGAGGTGGCGACCATGCCGAGGGCCTGCTCGGTGAGCTCGCGGCACTGCTCGGGGGTGGCGTTCAGCGCGGCCAGGCCGGCGGCGACGGGTTCGACGGCCGAGCGGAGCACGGTGAGCGAGCGGAGCTGGCGGGGGCGGTCGGCGCCGACGAGCCGCCAGCGGATGACCTGGGGGTCGTACACGTTCCAGCTGGCCGTGGGGAGCACGGTCACGCCCACGCGTCGGCGGGACTCGACGAGGTGCATGGACTCCAGGACCCGCACGACCTCGCGGACGACGGTCCGAGAGACGTCGAAGCGCTGGGCGAGCTCGTCGGTGCGCAGCACGGTGCCCGGCGGGTACTCCCCGGCGGTGATCGCGAGGCCCAGGGTGGCCAGGACGTGGGAGTGGAGCCCCTGGGCCGGTGTCGTCATGGTGATCAGCCTATGCGCGCGGGTCCGCGTGACCACACCCGGGAATTAAAAGTATGACTTTTATGTCACAGGCTCTTGAATACGTCGTACCCAATGGGTTTCATGAGCGCGACGGATTCACCGGATCGATGTCGATGAAGACAGCGAGGCACCCCCCATGAGCACCACCCCCCTCACCGCTCCCCCGGTCGTCGTCGTGATGGGCGTCGCCGGAACCGGCAAGACCACCATCGGTCCGCTGGTCGCGGAGGCGCTCGGCCTGCCGTACGCCGAGGGCGACGACTTCCACCCGGCGGCCAACGTCGCCAAGATGTCGGCCGGCGTCCCGCTGGACGACACGGACCGGGGGCCCTGGCTCGACGCCATCGGGGAGTGGGCGCACGGCCGGGCCGGTCTCGGCGGGGTCGTGAGCAGCTCCGCGCTCAAGCGGAGCTACCGGGACCGGCTGCGTGCCGCCGCGCCCGGGGTCGTCTTCCTGCATCTGACCGGTGACCGGGAGCTGATCGAGGAGCGGATGGCCGCGCGCAAGGGCCATTTCATGCCCACGGCGCTCCTCGACTCCCAGTTCGCCACCCTGCAGCCCCTGCAGGACGACGAGGCCGGCGTCGCCGTCGACGTCTCCGGCACCCCGGAGGAGATCACCGCCCGCGCCGTCGCCGCCCTGCGCGGCCTGGCCGGCTGACCCTCCCCCGTCCCCGTCCCCACCTGCCCGTACGAAGGACACCACCGTGACCAGTCTCAGCGTCGAGATCCTGGCAGCGGACGCCGCCGAACCGATCACCTCGGCAGGCAACGCCCAGCTCGGGATCGCCGTGCTCGCCGGCATCGCCGTCATCGTCCTGCTCATCACCAAGTTCAAGCTGCACGCGTTCCTCGCGCTGACCATCGGTTCGCTGGCGCTCGGCGCGTTCGCCGGCGCCCCGCTCGCGGACGCCATCAAGTCGTTCAGCACCGGACTCGGCAACACCGTGGCCGGTGTGGGCGTGCTCATCGCGCTCGGCGCGATCCTCGGCAAGCTGCTCGCCGACTCCGGCGGCGCCGACCAGATCGTCGACACGATCCTGGCGAGGACCGGCAGGCGGGCCATGCCCTGGGCGATGGTCCTGATCGCCTCCGTGATCGGCCTGCCGCTCTTCTTCGAGGTCGGCATCGTGCTGCTGATCCCGGTGGTGCTCATGGTCGCCAAGCGCGGCAACTACTCGCTGATGCGGATCGGCATCCCGGCCCTGGCCGGCCTGTCCGTGATGCACGGCCTCATCCCGCCGCACCCCGGCCCCCTCGTCGCGATCGACGCGGTCGGCGCCAACCTGGGCGTGACCCTCGCGCTCGGCCTGGTCGTCGCCATACCCACCGTGATCATCGCCGGTCCGGTCTTCTCCAAGTACGCCGCCCGCTGGGTGGACATCCAGGCCCCCGAGAAGATGATCCCGGCCCGGCCCTCCGAGGACCTGGAGAAGCGCCCGGGCTTCGGCGTCACCGTCGCGACCATCCTGCTGCCCGTCGTCCTGATGCTGGTCAAGGCGCTCGTCGACATCGTGGTCGACGACCCCGAGAACGGCGTGCAGAAGGTCACCGACGTCATCGGCTCGCCGCTGATCGCCCTGCTCGCGGCCGTCGTGGTCGCCATGTTCACGATGGGCCGCGCGGCCGGCTTCACCCGGGAGCGGCTGTCCTCCACCGTCGAGAAGTCGCTCGCCCCGATCGCGGGCGTCCTGCTGATCGTCGGCGCGGGCGGCGGCTTCAAGCAGACCCTGATCGACATCGGCGTCGGCCAGATGATCCTCGACTTCTCGAAGGACTGGTCGATCCCGGCCCTGCTGCTCGCCTGGCTGATCGCGGTCGCGATCCGGCTCGCGACCGGCTCGGCCACCGTGGCGACGATCTCGGCGGCCGGCCTGGTGGCCCCGCTCGCCGAGGGCATGTCGACCGGTGAGGTGTCGCTGCTCGTCCTCGCGATCGGTGCCGGTTCGCTCTTCTTCAGCCACGTCAACGACGCCGGGTTCTGGCTGGTGAAGGAGTACTTCGGCATGAACGTCGGCCAGACGGTCAAGACCTGGTCGGTGATGGAGACGATCATCTCGGTCGTCGGCATCGTGTTCGTCCTGCTGCTGTCGCTGGTGCTGTAGCCGACCTCGTACGCGTGGAGGGGCCCCGGACGTCCGGGGCCCCTCCGTCGTGCTCAGCCCCGCAGCAGGCCCAGGACCTTGACCCCGAGCTCCAGGGCCTCGTCGGGCGCGTCGACCGACTGCTGGAGGTCGACGAAGCAGCCGTCGGCGCCGGTGTCGCGGACGCCCGCGAGGACGGCGGCGATCGCGTCCGCCGTGGCGCCGGGGGCGGGGTTGTGGCGGATCTGCCGGCGCAGCGCCCCCGGGTCCCGGCCCGCCTCCTCGGCCGCGCGCCGGGCCACGTCCCACAAGCCCTCGGCCGCCCCGGGCGGCAGGACGGCGCCGACCCAGCCGGCGGCCCGACGGCCGACCCGGCGGAGGGCGGCCGGGCTGAAGCCGCCGAGGTAGACGGGCGGGCCGTCCTGCTGGACGGGGCGCAGGCCCACGTACGAGGCGGGGATGGTCCACCGCGGCCCCTCGTGGCCGAACTCCTCCCGGGTCCAGAAGCCGTGGAGGACGTCGAGCAGTTCGTCGAGGAGGGCGCCGCGCCGGCCGAAGTCGGCGCCGACGGCGGTGTACTCGTCCCGCAGCCAGCCGATGCCGAGTCCGACGTCGAGACGTCCGCCGCTGACCTGGTCGAGCGAGGTGAGGGAACGGGCGAGCAGGGCCGGCGGGTACCAGGGGCCGTTGAGAGTGCTCATGCCGAGCCGGGCACGGGAGGTCGCGCCGGCGGCGACGGTGAGCACGGTCAGCGGGTCGAGGAAGGTCTTGTACTGACGGGGGTACGGGTTCTCCGGGGTGTGTCCCGGATAGAGGTCGCTGGGGTCGACCGGGGTCAGGGCGCGGTCGCCGACCCAGAACGAGTCGAACCCGGCGTCCTCGGCGTCCCGCGCGAAGGCCGCGATGCGGTCCGCGCGGGCGTGGGTGCCGTACTGGGGCAGTGCGATGCCTATCTCCATGACCTCATCCTGGGCAGCGGGGAGGCGCGCGACACGAAGGGTTCGCCGTGTGACCCGCACCACACGCCGGTGAGGTTCTGTCAGCCGACCGCCCTCGCCGTCAGTCGACCGCCTTCGCCGTCAGTCGACCGCCCTCGCCGCCGCCCGGCCCGCCGCCCGGCCCGAGAAGACGCAGCCGCCGAGGAAGGTGCCTTCGAGGGAGCGGTAGCCGTGGACCCCGCCGCCGCCGAAGCCGGCCGCCTCGCCCGCCGCGTACACGCCGTCCAGGGGTTCGCCGCCCTCCGTCAGGACGCGGGAGTCGAGGTCGGTCTCCAGGCCGCCGAGGGACTTGCGGGTGAGGATGTTGAGGCGTACGGCGATCAGCGGGCCCGCCTTCGGGTCGAGGAGGCGGTGCGGCGCCGCCGTGCGGATCAGCCGGTCGCCCAGGTACCTGCGGGCGCCGCGGATCGCCGTGACCTGGAGGTCCTTGGTGAAGGGGTTGGCGATCTCGCGGTCGCGGGCGGTGATCTCGCGACGCAGGGCGGCCTCGTCGATGAGCGGCTCCTCGGTGAGCGCGTTCATGCCGCGGACGAGGGCGGAGAGGTCGTCCTCGACGACGAAGTCGACGCCGCGGTCCATGAAGGCCTGGACGGGTGCCGGGACGTCGGCGCGGGCGCGGCCGAGGACGTCACGGACGGACTTGCCGGTGAGGTCGGGGTTCTGTTCGGAGCCGGAGAGCGCGAACTCCTTGCCGATGATGCGCTTGTCGAGGACGAACCAGGTGTGGTCGTGGCCGGTCCGCATGATGTGTTCGAGGGTGCCGAGCGTGTCGAAGCCGGGGAAGAGGGGGACGGGCAGCCGCTTGCCGGTGGCGTCGAGCCAGAGGCTGGAGGGGCCGGGCAGGATGCGGATGCCGTGCCGGGCCCAGATGGGGTCCCAGTTCTCGATGCCCTCGGTGTAGTGCCACATCCGGTCGCGGTTGATGTGGTGGGCGCCGGCCTTCTCGGCGATGCCGAGCATGAGTCCGTCGACGTGGGCGGGGACGCCGGAGAGCAGCTTGGCCGGCAGGGTGCCGAGCCGGGCGGGCCACTGCGCGCGGACGAGGTCGTGGTTGCCGCCGATGCCGCCGGAGGTGACGATCACGGCCTGGGCGCGCAGCTCGAAGGTGCCGGTGACGTCACGGCCGCTGGCGGTGCCCCGGGCGGCGGAGGAGGGGGCCAGGATCTCGCCGGAGACGGTGTCGACGGCTCCGGCCGTGCGGCCGAGTCCGGTGACGCGGTGGCGGAAGCGGAGGTCGACGAGCCCGCGGGCGGCGCCCTCGCGGACCTTGCGCTCGAAGGGGGCGACGAGGCCGGGGCCGGTGCCCCAGGTGATGTGGAAGCGGGGTACGGAGTTGCCGTGGCCGTTCGCGTCGTAGCCGCCGCGCTCCGCCCAGCCGACGACGGGGAAGAAGCGCACCCCGCGCGCGTGGAGCCAGGCGCGCTTCTCGCCGGCGGCGAAGTCGACGTACGCCTCGGCCCACTTCCTCGGCCAGTGGTCCTCGGTGCGGTCGAAGCCCGCCGTGCCGAACCAGTCCTGCAGGGCCAGGGCATGGCTGTCCTTGACGCGCATCCTGCGCTGTTCGGGCGAGTCCACGAGGAACAGGCCCCCGAAGGACCAGTGGGCCTGGCCGCCGATGGACTGCTCGGGTTCCTGGTCGAGGAGGATCACGGAACGGCCGGCGTCGACCAGCTCGGCGGTGGCGACGAGGCCGGCGAGGCCCGCCCCGATCACGATCACATCAGCGTCGTAGGACATGGACCGCATCTTGGATACACGGATGTATCGAGTCAACCGTCCGGTCTTCCCGTTTTCTAATGTCGAGCATTAATATGAGGACATGGCAAGGACGTCAGGGCCCGAGACCCGGGAGAAACTGATCCGCGCGGCGGAGGAGCTCTTCGCCGCCCAGGGCGTCGACGGCGCACAGCTGCGGGACGTCGTGGCACGGGCCGGACAGGCCAATCCCTCCGCCGTGCAGTACCACTTCGGCTCGCGCGCGGGGCTGCTCGACGCGGTCATGGCCGGCCGCCAGACCCGTACGGAGCAGGTGCTCGCCCCTCTCCTCGACGACGCCGACGACGACCTGGCCCAGCTGGTCGCCGCGCTCGTCACCGCCGAGGCCAGTGAGCTGCGCACCGACCGGGGCCGCCGCTGTCTGCGGATCTCCGCACAGCTCAGCCACGAGAGCGGCGTGCGCACCCGCACCCCCCACCCCACGCTCGCCGGCACCGCCTACTGGCGGCTGATCGAGCGGATGGCGGACCGGCTGGCCGCCGACGGACTGCCCGAGCCGCTGCTCCTGGAGCGCCTCGACCTGGCGCTGACCGTGGTGGGCGCGGCGATGGCGGACCGGGCCCGGCAGTACCTCGACGGCGCCGAACCCCTCACGGACGAGCCGCTCTTCCTCGCCGACCTCGTCGAGACCACCACCGCGCTTCTCCGGGCCGCACAGCCCCGGAGCGTCTGAAGACCCGAAGACCCGAAGGGACCTCTCATGAACGACCTCACCGGCAAGACCGTGCTCATCACCGGCGGCGCCCGCGGCCTGGGCGCCGAGGCCGCCCGGCAGGCCGTGGCCGCCGGGGCGAACGTCGTGATCACCGACGTGCTCGACGAGGACGGCAAGGCCACCGCCGAGGCGCTCGGCGAGCGGGCCCGGTTCCTCCACCACGACGTGACCTCCGAGGAGGAGTGGGCGGCGGCCGTCGCCTTCGCGGTGGCGGAGTTCGGCGGGCTGCACGGTCTGGTGAACAACGCCGGCATCTCGACCGGCGCGTTCCTGGAGACCGAGTCCGTCGAGCACTTCCGCAAGGTCCTCGACATCAACCTGACCGGTGTCTTCATCGGCATGAAGGCCGCGATCCCGGCGATGAAGGAGGCCGGCGGCGGCTCGATCGTCAACATCTCCTCGGCCGCGGGTCTGATGGGCCTGGCCCTGACCGCCGGATACGGCGCCTCCAAGTGGGGCGTGCGCGGCCTGACGAAGATCGGCGCGGTGGAACTCGGCACGGCGGGGATCCGCGTCAGCTCCGTCCACCCCGGCATGACCTACACCCCGATGACGGCCTCCGTCGGCATCGAGCGCGGGGAGGGAAAGTACCCGAACACGCCCATGGGCCGGGTCGGCGAGGCCGACGAGATCGCGGGCGCGGTCGTCTTCCTCCTCTCGGACGCCGCCTCGTACGTGACGGGCGCGGAGCTCGCCGTGGACGGCGGCTGGACGACCGGCCCGACGGTCAAGTACGTCATGGGGCAGTGACGTTCCCGCTGCCGTGTCCGGCGGCGGTGATTTCATGGGCGCATGAGCTCCGCTGAAGAGATTCTTGACGTCGTCGACGAGAACGACCGGGTGATCGGGCAGGCCCCGCGCGGTGAGGTGTACGCGCGGGGCCTGATCCACCGCTGCGTCTTCGTCCGGGTCCGGGACGCCGAGGGCAGGGTCTTCGTCCACCGCAGGACGCCGACGAAGCTGGTCTTCCCGTCGATGTACGACATGTTCGTGGGCGGGGTCGTCGGCGCGGGCGAGTCCTACGACGAGGCCGCGCTGCGGGAGGCCGAGGAGGAGCTCGGCGTGTCCGGGCTGCCCCGCCCCGAGCCGGTGACGCGGTTCCTGTACGACTCCGGGGGCGTGGCCGGGAAGTGGTGGTCGGCCGTCTACGAGGTCCGCTGCGAACTCCCGGTCGACCCGCAGGCGGAGGAGGTCGCCTGGCACGGCTTCCTCAGCGACGAGGAACTGGCCGCCCGGCTGCCCGGGACGGCGGGCGCCTGGGAGTGGGTGCCGGACGGCCTCGCCGCGTACGAGCTGCTGCGGGCGGAGGAGAACGGCGGCGCGCGGGACGCACGCCCGACGGGCTGAGCCCCGGGCCGACGCGGGACGGGCCCGGGAGTCGGAGGCGGTGGCGGTGGGCCCGCGCGGAAGGGCCCGGGAGGCAGTGGCGGGCGGGTCGGCGCGGAACGGGCCCGGGAGGCGGTGGCGGGGGGCCGGCGCGGAACGGCCCGGGCGTCGGTGGCGGTGGCGGTGGCGGTGGCGGTGGCGGTGGCGGGCCGGCCTCGTGGAACGGGGTCGGCGGCCGGTGCCGGGCGGGCCGATCACCCGGCCGTTAGGGTGCACGGGTGAGCGATTTCGTGCAGAGCCTGCGGCTGTGGTTCGCGCCGCAGCGGATCCGGGACGAGGGCGAGACGCCCGACTACCGCTTCTCCCTCGCCAACGAGCGGACCTTCCTGGCCTGGATCCGGACCGCGCTCGCCCTGGTCGGCGGCGGCTTCGCCGTCGACCAGTTCCTGCCGGACCTGCGCTGGGGCGTGCGCGTCGGGCTCGCGCTCGCGCTGCTCGCCGCCGGTGTGCTGTGCGCCCTGCGGGCGGTGAACCACTGGGTGCGCTGCGAACGGGCCATGCGCCGGAACGAGGACCTTCCGGTGTCCCGGTTCCCGGCGCTGCTCAGCCTCGCGGTGGCCGCCGTGGCCCTCGCGATGGTGGTGCTCGTCGTCTTCGGTTGGGCCGGACGGTGAGTTCGACCGGCGAGGCCGGCGAGGGGGCCGAGGCCCGGGATCCCGGGCTCCAGCCGGAGCGGACCCGGCTCGCGTGGCGGCGTACGACCCTGTCGTGCACGGTCGTCGCGGTGCTCGCCGTGAAACTGGTGGTCAGCGACGAGGTCACAGTGCGGGAGCTGACCGGGCTCGCGCTCTCGTCCCTGGTGTGGGTCGCCTTCCTGGCCGTGGCCCACCGCAGGATCCGTTCCCTGGGCGCGGCCCGACCGCTCCCGCTCTCCCACCGGGGCGCGCTGCTCGCGGCCGGATGCACGATCGCGCTGGCCGTGTTCGGGGCGGCGGTGATCTGGTGAGACCGCGCTAGGGGACGGTCACCACGACCTTGCCGTTCAGACCGCCCGCCGCGTTGGCGCGCTGGGCCTCGGCCGCCTGCTCCAGCGGGAACGTTCTCGCCACCCGTACGGTCAGGACGCCCGCGTCGGCCAGGTCGGCGAGGGCCGCGAGGTCGGCCGCGTCGGGACGGACCCAGAAGTAGCGGCCGCCGAGGGCGAGGACCTCGCCGTCGGCGATCGAGGCCAGGCGGCCACCCGGGGCGAGGAGGCCGGCGGAGAGCTTCAGGAACGGGCCGCCGATGGTGTCGAGGACGGCGTCCACGCCCTGCGGGGCGAGGGCGCGGACCTGGTCGGCGAAGGTCTGCTCGTCGTAGCGGACGGGCTCGGCGCCGAGCTCCGCGACCTGCTCCAGGCCCGCGTCCCGGGCCGCGCCGAGCACCCGGCAGCCGAGGTGGCGGGCGATCTGCACGGCCATCGAGCCGACCCCGCCGGCCGCCGCGTGCACGAGGACGGTGTCGCCGGGGCGCACCGCGAGGGCCTGGGACCGATGGAGCACCTGGTACGCGGTGAGGCCGACGAGCGGAAGGGCCGCGGCCTCCTCGAACCCGAAGCTGCGGGGCTTGCGGGCGAGGGTGCGGACGGGGGCCGCGACGTACTCGGCGAAGGTGCCGTGCGCGAGGACGTCCTCGCGGACGTACCCCATGACCTCGTCCCCGACGGCGTACTCGGGGACGGAGACGCCGAGCCGGACCACGACGCCGGAGACGTCCCAGCCGGGGACGACCGGGAAGACGGCGTCGAGCATGCCGTCGAGATACCCGGCCTGCGCCTTCCAGTCGACGGGATTGACGGCGGCCGCCCGCACCCTGACCAGGACCTCGTCGGGGCCGACCTTCGGGTCGGGCAGCTCGCCGTACTCCAGCACCTCGGGGCCGCCGTACCGGCTGTAACTGATCGCCTTCATACCCCCGACCCTCGGTGCGACCGGGCCGGCCCGCAAGCCGGGGCGTCAGCCGCCGAGCGCCGCCGGCGGCGGGAGCATGGCGCGCGGATCGCGGCCCGAGGTCCAGAGCCCGATGAGGAAGGCGGTGGTCGCCTCCAAGAGGTCCGCGTGGGCCAGCGGGCCGGCGACGAACGGGGCGCAGCCCAGGTCGGCGGCGAGGGCGGAGACGAGCGCGAGGGCCTCCTCGTCGTCCCCGCACAGGGGGACGGCGACCGGTCCGTCCGCGAAGACGGGCGGGGTACGGCTCCAGACCGCCGGCGTCACGTGGTTGAAGGCCTTCACCACCCGGGCGCCCGTCGCGGCGGCGAGGGTGCGGGCGGCGCCGGGGCCCTCGCCGGTGGTGAGGACCGGGCCCGGACCGACCGCGTTGGTGCAGTCGATCAGGATCCGGCCGCCGAACGAGTCGACGGGGCCCACCGTCCCGAGGGCCGGCAGGACCGCGTCGTACGGCAGGGCCAGGAGGGTCGCCTCGCCGAAACGGGCGGCCTCGGCGAGGGTGCCCGGCCTGGCCCCCGTGCTCGCGGCGAGCGCGGCGGTCCGTTCCGCGTCCCGGCCGCCGACGAGCACCTCGTGACCGGCTCCCACCCATCCTCCGCCGAGCGCCCGTGCCATCGCTCCCGTACCCAGTACTCCCACCCTCATGGGGCGTCCTCCCTCACGTACCGTTGTGCGTGCTGACATGAACGACCGTAGGCGGGGGGCGACTTACCGAATGGTTACCGACCGGGTCCTCGCGGACTGCCGGGCACGGCTCGGTTTCGACCTGCTCTCCCACACCTGGAACGGGGTCGTGCTGTACGCGCTCGGGGGCGGGCCGCGCCGTCCCGGTGAACTGCGGGCGGAGATCGGCGGGATCAGCGCGAAGGTCCTGACGGAGACGCTGCGGCGTCTGGAGGGGTACGCACTGGTGGAACGGCGGGCGTACGAGGAGACGCCGCCCCGGGTCGAGTACGCGCTGACCGCGCTGGGACGTTCGCTGCTCGGACCGATCGAGGCGCTGGGCCGTTGGTCGGCGGAGTACGGGGACGCTTTCGCGGCGGCGCAGGGATGGGACGAGGAGTAGTCCGCCCCGACTTCCCCCCGGCCGGGGAGTGGTCCGCCCCGGCTTCCCCCCGGCCGGGGAGTGGTCCGCCCCGGCTTCTCCCCGGCCGGGGAGTGGTCCGTTCCGGCTTCCCCCGGGCCGGGGCCGACTGGCAGTCTTCCCCTGTCCAGTCGGGCTCTCATCCGGGGGAATCCCTTTGTCTGCCACCGATCCCTATGTGGTCACGCTCGCTCCGCACGTGCACGCCTTCGTCCAGCCCGACGGCGGCTGGTGCCTGAACAACGCCGGGTTCATCGGCGACGCGGACGAGTCGCTGCTCGTCGACACCGCCGCCACCGAACGGCGCGCGAAGCTGCTGCGCGAGGCGGTGCTCGCCGAAGGACTGCCGCTGCCCCGCACCATCGTCTCCACCCACCACCACGGCGACCACACCTACGGCAACGGGGTCTTCCGCCCCGAGGCACGGATCGTGGGACACGAGAACTGCCGCTCCGAGCAGCTCGCGGCCGGGCACCAGCTCCATCTGCTGTGGCCGCAGACCGACTTCGGGAGGGTCGACATCCTGCCGCCCTCCGTGACGTACAGCGACCGGCTCACGCTCTACGTCGGCGGGATCGAGGTGCGGCTGCTCCACCCCGGTCCCGCGCACACCACCGGAGACTCGATCGTCCATCTCCCGGAGCAGGGCGTCGTCTTCACCGGCGACCTGATCTTCCACGGCGGGACGCCGTTCCTGCCGATGGGTTCGCTCACGGGTTCGCTGCGCGCGCTCGACCTGCTGCGCTCCCTCGACGCGTCGACGGTGGTGCCGGGGCACGGGCGGGTGACCGACCCCACGGCGTACGAAACCACGGAGCGGTACCTGCTCTGGGTGCGGGAGCTCGCCGTCGAGGGGCACGCGAAGGGGGCGACGCCCCTGGAGACGGCGCGGCAGGCGTCCCTCGGGGAGTTCGCGGCCTGGCGGGAGAGCGAGCGGCTCGTCGCCAACCTCCACCGGGCGTACGCGGAACTGGAGGGGCTGCCGGAGGGGTCGCCGCTCGATCCGGTGGCGGTCTTCGGGGACATGGCGGCGATGAACGGAGGAGTGCCGGTGGCGTGCCACGCGTGACCCACGCCCGTCGTGGGCGGCCGTTCCGCCGCAGCGGGACGATCGCCCGCGCGGGTGGGCGCTACCACGTGGTGGGGGTCCAGGCCGGGTGGACCGTGCGCATCGCCGCCGCGTCGTCCCGGTCCCTGAGCGTGCCGTCGTCCTCGAGCCAGCGCCGGTGCAGGGTCGCGAGCGCCTCGCGGTCCAGGTCGACGCCGAGGCCCGGCGCGTCGGAGACCGTGAGCCGGCCCGCCCGGAAGACGGGGCGGGTGGTGACGACGTCCTCCGTCTGCCACGGGTAGTGGGTGTCGCAGGCGTGGTGGAGGCCGGGCAGGGTGGCGGCGACCTGGGTCATGGCGGCGAGGCTGATGCCCAGGTGGGTGTTGGAGTGCATGGAGAGCCCGACGCCGTACGTCCGGCAGAGCGCGGCCAGTTCGCGGGTGCGGTGGAGTCCGCCCCAGTAGTGGTGGTCGCAGAGGACGATCCGTACCGCGCCGGCGGCGAAGGCCCGCGGGACCTCCTCGAAGGTCGTCACGCACATGTTGGTGGCGAGCGGGACGTCCGTGCGGGCGGCGATCTCGGCCATGGCGGCGGTGCCGCTCGCCGGGTCCTCCAGGTACTCCAGGACGTCCTCCAGTTCGCGGGCGACGGCGAGCGAGGTTTCCACGGACCAGGCGCCGTTGGGGTCGAGGCGGAGCGGGCGGCCGGGGAAGGCGTCGGCGAGCGCCCGGATCGCGGCGATCTCCCGCTCGGGCTCGAACACCCCGCCCTTGAGCTTGAAGGAGCGGAAGCCGTACTCGCGGTCGAAGCGGCGGGCCTGGGCGACGATGCCGGCGGGGTCGAGCGCCGCGCCCCAGTCATCCGTGCCGGCCCACTTGTGGAAGAGGTACGCGCTGTACTCGACCTCGTCGCGGACCTTGCCGCCGAGGAGGGCGTGGACGGGCAGGCCGAGAGTCCTGCCGAGCGCGTCGAGGCAGGCGGTCTCGAAGGCGGAGACGACGGAGAGGCGGAGCTTGTCGGCGGTGCGGACCCCGCGCAGGCCGCTCGCGTCGACCCCGGGGTCCTCGGCGCCCGCGGTGTCCGCGGTCTCCGCCGCCTCCGCGGTCTCCGCCGCCAACGCGAAGAGGCCGTTCACATCCGTGACCGATCGGCCCGGCAGCGCTTCGGCCAGCGGCCGGGCGATGTCCAGGTAGACGCCGTCGCCGTAGGTCTCCCCGAGTCCGCTCACCCCTCCCCTGGTGATCACCTCGACCACGAGCCGGGGCGTATAGGGCTGGTGGACGCCCTGGGTGTTGAGGAGGGGCGGGTCGGAGATGAGGATCGGGGTGAGCCGGACTTCGTCGACGATCAGCTTCGCATCCATATGTGAACCCTATTCAGACATGCGACCACCCACCAGAGTGCGGGGCGCGCTTTCCCGCTGCCCCCTCTGGACTGCATACCGACTGGTCGGTCATCATGAGCGCCGACGAAGCCGATCCGGAGGTACCCATCCATGAGTTCCGCCCCGCCACCAGGACTCGACCCCGAGCAGCTGCGCCGGTTCCTCGACCGCGAGCGGCCCGGACTGCTCTCCGGCCCCCTGGAGGCCCGGCTGATCGAGGGCGGCCGGTCGAACCTGACGTACGCCGTGAGCGACGGCACCGGCCGCTGGGTGGTCCGCCGTCCCCCGCTCGGCCACGTCCTCGCCACCGCCCACGACATGCGGCGCGAGCACCGCGTCATCAGCGCCCTGGGGGCGACGGACGTGCCCGTCCCCGGGACGGTCCTGTTCTGCGAGGACGAGTCGGTGCTCGGCGCGCCGTTCTACGTCATGGACTTCGTCGACGGGACGCCGTACCGCTCGGCCCACGAGCTCGCCGCGCTCGGGGCCGAGCGCACCCGCGCCGCCGTCCTCGGCCTGGTCGACACCCTCGTCGACCTGCACGCCGTCGACCCGGAGGCCGTGGGGCTCGGCGACTTCGGCCGCCCTGACGGCTTCCTCGACCGGCAGCTGCGCCGCTGGGGCAAGCAGCTCGACGCCTCGCGCGGCCGCGAACTGCCCGGGATCGACGAGCTGCACGCCGCCCTCGGGCGCGCGCTGCCCGCCTCGCCGCCGCCGACCGTGATCCACGGCGACTACCGGCTCGACAACGTCCTCGTGGGCGAGGACGACCGGATCCGGGCCGTCCTCGACTGGGAGATGTCCACCCTCGGCGACCCGCTCACCGACCTCGGCCTCCTCGTCATGTACAGCACCCCGCTCGACCTGCCGGGCTCCCCCATCTCCACGACCGCCACCGCTCCCGGGCATCCGAGCGTCGCCGAGCTGGTCGAGCGCTACGCGGCCCGCTCGGGCCGCGACACCTCCGGGCTCGCCTGGTACACGGCCTTCGCCTGGTTCAAACTCGCCGTGATCCTGGAGGGCATCCACTACCGGTGGACCCTCGGGCAGACGGTCGGCGCCGGCTTCGACCGCATCGGCGAACTCGTCCCCGTCTTCATCGAGCACGGCCTCACCACCCTTCAGGAAGGCTGATCCGCCATGGACTTCGCGTACGACGCCCGCACCGAGGAACTGCGGGCGAAACTCCTCGCCTTCATGGACGAGCACGTCTACCCGGCCGAGGCCGTCGCCGAGGAGCAGCGCGCCCGGCTCGCCTCCCCCTGGGACACCCCCGCGGTCGTGGAGGAGCTCAAGGCGGAGGCCAAGCGGCAGGGGCTGTGGAACCTCTTCCTTCCCGACGAGGAGTACGGCGCCGGGCTGACCAACCTCCAGTACGCGCCGCTCGCCGAGATCACCGGCCGCAGCCCGCACCTCGCCCCGACCGCCCTCAACTGCGCCGCCCCGGACACCGGGAACATGGAGGTGCTCGCCCAGTTCGGCGACGAGGCGCAGAAGAAGCAGTGGCTGGAGCCGCTCCTCGCCGGCGAGATCCGCTCGGCCTTCGCGATGACCGAGCCCGAGGTCGCCTCCTCCGACGCGACCAACATCGAGACCCGGATCCGGCGGGACGGCGACTCGTACGTCGTGGACGGGCGCAAGTGGTACATCTCCGGGGCG
Organism: Streptomyces sp. NPDC006197; assembly: GCF_040613865.1. Lineage (NCBI taxonomy): Bacteria > Bacillati > Actinomycetota > Actinomycetes > Kitasatosporales > Streptomycetaceae > Streptomyces > Streptomyces sp. NPDC006197. Next base: position 24,265 of record NZ_JBEXSZ010000125.1, read on the forward strand.
ATGAACCCGGACTGCAGGATCTTCATCGTCATGGGCAAGACCGACCCCGACGGCCCGGACGTCCGCCGCCGGCAGTCGATGATCCTCGTGCCGCGCGACGCCCCGGGCGTCGAGGTCCGGCGCGCGATGCAGGTGTACGGGTACGAGGACCACTCCCACGGCGGCCACGCCGAGGTGGTCTTCGACGGGGTCCGGGTCCCGGCCTCGAACATCGTCGGCGAGGAGGGCGGCGGCTTCGCCATCGCGCAGGCCCGGCTCGGCCCCGGCCGCATCCACCACTGCATGCGGCTCATCGGCATGGCGGAGCGGGCGGTCGAGCTGATGTGCCGGCGTGCCGTCTCCCGTACCGCCTTCGGCAAGACGCTCGCCCAGCAGGGCGTGGTGCAGAACTGGATCGCCGACGCCCGGGTCACCATCGAGCAGCTGCGGCTGCTCGTCCTCAAGACGGCCTGGCTCATGGACACCGTCGGCAACCAGGGCGCGCACACCGAGATCCAGGCCATCAAGATCGCCACCCCGCGCGCGGTCGTCGACATCATCGACAAGGCCGTGCAGGCGCACGGGGCGGGCGGCGTCTCCCAGGACTTCCCGCTGGCCGAGCTGTGGGCCGCGGCCCGGACGCTGAAGCTGGCGGACGGTCCGGACGAGGTGCACCAGCGGTCGCTGGCGCGCCGGGAGCTGAAGAAGTACCTGTAAGGGGCGGCTCAGGGGGTGTCTTGCCGATCAGGCCGGATCAGGGAGCGGCGTCTGGTGCCGTGCATCGCAAGGCGGAGGAGGGAGGCAACGCGGAGCGTTGTCGACCGACGACAACGCGGCGAGCGCAGAAACGGCAGCAGGTGTAGCAGACGTTGGTGAAGATGATG
>NZ_JBEXSZ010000126.1:0-24772 GCF_040613865.1 Streptomyces sp. NPDC006197
CCACGGCGGTGGCCGGCAACCCTACGGGCTGACGCGGCCGACGGCGCGTCCGGGCGGGCGATTCCTTGATCACATCCATGGTGTCTAGTCGCCGGTCAGCCACTCCACCCAGAACCGCTCCAGATCCACCCCGCCCCGCAGGACGAGATGCCGCAGCCGGTCCGGTTCGGTGCGGCGGCGCTCCGCCGGGAAGTCGCGGGCCTCGATCACGAGGTACTCGTCCAACTGGGCCTGGTGCAGGGCCAGATGGCGCGAAAGCTCGGCCCGGAGCCCCGCCGCCCCGACCATCGCCGCGGCCCGCATCCGCAGCAGCAGGGAGGACCGGAGCGGCTTCGGGTCCTCGGACCTCGCGACCCAGTCGCTCAGCTCCGCCCGGCCGGCGGGCAGCACCTCGTACTCCTTCTTCTGTCCCCGCGCGGGCACCGGAGCGGGCAGGGCGCGGATGTGCCCCGCCTGCTCCAGCTTTCCGAGCTCGCGGTAGATCTGCTGGTGCGTGGCCGACCAGAAGTAGCCGATCGACTTGTCGAAGCGGCGCGTCAGTTCGAGGCCGGAGGACGGCTTTTCGAGCAGCGCGGTGAGGATCGCGTGCGGGAGGGACATGCTCGCATCCTAGGTTCGGCCGGCCACGGTGATCACGGAGCGGCCGTCACAGGGTGGCGGCGAGCCGGGTGCCCTGGTCGATGGCCCGCTTCGCGTCCAGCTCGGCGGCGACGTCCGCGCCGCCGATGAGGTGCACCGAGCGGCCCGCGGCGACCAGCTCCTCGTACAGGTCGCGGCGCGGCTCCTGCCCCGCGCAGAGCACGATCGTGTCGACGGGGAGCAGCTGCGGCTCGCCGTCGATCGTGACGTGCAGGCCGGCGTCGTCGATCCGCTCGTACGACACGCCCGCCACCATGGTGACGCCCCGGTGCTTGAGCTCGGTGCGGTGGATCCAGCCGGTCGTCTTGCCGAGGCCCGCGCCGACCTTGGTGGTCTTGCGCTGGAGCAGGTGCACCTGGCGCGGCGGCGCGTTCCGCTCGGGCGCGCGCAGTCCGCCGCGGTTCTCGTACGAGGTGTCGACGCCCCACTGGCGGAAGTACGTCTCGGGGTCCTGGCTCGCGCCCTCGCCGCCGTCCGTGAGGAACTCGGCGACGTCGAAGCCGATGCCGCCCGCGCCGATGATCGCGACCCGGTCCCCGACCGGGGCGCCGTCCCGCAGCACGTCGAGGTAGCTGAGGACGCTCGGGTGGTCCTCGCCCGCGATCCCCGGCGTGCGGGGGGTGACGCCGGTCGCGACGACGACCTCGTCGTAGCCCTCCAGGTCGGCGGCGGACACGTACGTGTTCAGGCGGACGTCGATGCCGCGCTCGGCGAGCTGGACGCGGAAGTAGCGCAGCGTCTCGTCGAACTCCTCCTTGCCCGGCACCCGCTTGGCGACGTTCAGCTGGCCGCCGATCTCGGCGGCGCCGTCGAAGAGGGTGACGGAGTGGCCGCGCTCGGCCGCCGACACCGCGCAGGAGAGTCCGGCCGGGCCCGCGCCGACGACCGCGACGCGCTTGGCGAGGCGGGTGGGGGAGAGGACCAGCTCGGTCTCGTGGCAGGCGCGCGGGTTGACCAGGCAGGAGGTGATCTTCAGGTTGAAGGTGTGGTCCAGGCAGGCCTGGTTGCAGCCGATGCAGGTGTTGATGGTGTCGGCGCGGCCGGCCGTCGCCTTGGCGACGAAGGCGGGGTCGGCGAGGAACGGGCGGGCCAGCGAGACCAGGTCGGCACGGCCGTCGGCGAGGATCTCCTCGGCGACCTCGGGGGTGTTGATGCGGTTGGAGGTGACGAGCGGCACGGAGACCGCGCCCATCAGCTTCTTCGTCACCCAGGTGTAGGCGCCGCGCGGCACGGAGGTGGCGATGGTGGGGATGCGCGCCTCGTGCCAGCCGATGCCGGTGTTGATGATGGTGGCGCCGGCGGCCTCGATCTCCTTGGCGAGGGAGATCACCTCGTCGAGGGTGGAGCCGCCGGGGACGAGGTCCAGCATGGAGAGGCGGTAGACGAGGATGAAGTCCTCGCCGACGCGCTCGCGGATCCGGCGGACGATCTCCAGCGGGAAGCGGACCCGGTTCTCGTACGAGCCGCCCCAGCGGTCGGTGCGCCGATTGGTGGCGGCGGCGATGAACTCGTTGATGAGGTAGCCCTCGGAGCCCATCACCTCGACGCCGTCGTACCCGGCCTCCTTGGCCAGCTCGGCGCAGCGGGCGTAGTCCTCGACGGTCTGCTCGACCTCGGCGTCGGTCAGCTCGTTCGGCACGAAGGGGCTGATGGGCGCCTTGAGGGGGCTGGGGCCGACCAGGCCGGGGTGGTAGGCGTAGCGGCCGAAGTGCAGGATCTGCATCGCGATCCGGCCGCCCTCGGCGTGCACGGCGTCGGTGATCAGCCGGTGCTCGGCGACCTCCTCGGCCGTGGTGAGCTTGGCCCCGCCGTCCCAGGGGCGGCCGGCCTCGTTGGGGGCGATGCCGCCGGTGACGATGAGCCCCACGCCGCCCCGGGCGCGCTCGGCGTAGAAGGCGGCCATGCGCTCGAAGCCGTGCTCGGTCTCCTCCAGGCCGACGTGCATCGACCCCATGATCACCCGGTTGGGCAGGGTGGTGAACCCGAGGTCGAGCGGGCTCAGCAGATGCGGGTACGGGGTCATGGGGGCGCCTCCTCGCGCAGGGGTCGTCGACCGCAGGGGTCGTCGACCTCAGTTCTAGGCGACCCCGGGCGCCTTCTGCAACTAGTTGCAGAAGAATCCGGGAGTGATGTCTACTACTCGGTAGCAAAGGCCCTGAGCAGCCACCTCAGGAGGAGCGGCGGGGCCCGGCCACCTCGGCCGCGATCCACCCGTCCAGGTCCTCCGGCGTCCGGGGCTCCACCCCGTCCGCGCCCAGCAGACCGTGCGCCCGCAGGACACGGGCCACCGACGTGCCCCAGGGCCGGCGCAGCCGGGCCGCGGCCAGCAGGTCGTCGTCCGCGAGGAGCTCGGCGACCGGACCGGTGCGCAGACCGGCGGGGGAGAGCACCGCCGCCTCGTCGGCCCAGCGCAGCGCCAGATCCACGTCGTGCGTCGCCATCACCACCGTCGTCCCCGCCTCCCGCAGCCGGGCGAGGGCGTCGAGCAGCCGCTCCTGCCCGTGCGGGTCGAGCCCGGCCGTCGGCTCGTCCATGATCAGCACCCGGGGCCGCATCGCCACGGCGCCCGCGATCGCGGCCCGCTTCCGCTGCCCGTACGACAGCAGATGCGTCGGCCGGTCCTCCAGGGCCGTGATGTCCAGCGCCTCCAGGGCCTCCCGCACCCGGAGCCGCACCTCCTCCTCCGGCAGCCCCAGGTTCGTCGGACCGAACGACACGTCCTGGCCGACCGAGGCCGCGAACAGCTGGTCGTCCGGATCCTGCACGACCAGCTGCACGGTGGTCCGCAGCCGGGTCAGCCCCTTCCGGTCGTACGCCACCTCGGCTCCGTCCAGGAGCAGCGACCCGCTCCCGCACCGCAGGCCCCCGCTGAGGAGCCGCAGCAGAGTCGTCTTGCCGCTGCCGTTGCGGCCGAGGAGCGCGATCGCGCGCCCCTCCGCCACAGAGAAGTCCACGCCCGACAGGACCGCGGGCCCGTCCTCATAGGCGAAACCCGCCTTCACCAGCTCCACGACGGGCTTCGTCGGCGTCGGAGACGTCACGGAAGGAACCTTTCCAGTACGAGGGTGAGGGCGACGAGCCCCGCGAGGAGGACGCCCGTCGCCGTGAGGAACCGCCGGGAGACCGCGCAGGCCGGCACCAGGACCCGCAGCGTCCCGTCGTAACCGCGTCCGGCGAGCCCCGACTGCAGGCGCTGCGCCCGGTCGAAGGCCCGTACGAACGTCGTCGCGCCGAGACCGGCGAGCGAACGCCAGGTCGCGGCCCGGCTGGTGTGCCCGAGCCGGGCCGCCTGGGCCTGCCGGATCTTCGCCAGCGAGTCGAGCAGCAGGAAGATGATCCGGTACATCACGAGCGCCACGTCCACCACGGGCGCCGGGACGCCCGCCCGGACGAGCCGGGGCAGCACGTCGGACACCGGCGTCGTGAAGGCGAAGAGCAGCACCCCCAGCGAGGCCGAGGCGGTCCGAAGGAGCAGCTCGCCCGCGTGCACGGGACCGCCGGGCGCGAGGGCCACGAGCCCGCGCGCACCGCCCACCTCGAAGAGCAGCGGAACGGCCCCCGTGACACAGAAACCGAGCGGGATGCGGAACGCCCGCCACAGCTGACGACCCGGCACACCGGCCGGACCGAGCAGCACCGCGAGCGTGGCCGCCGCCACGAGCAGCGCTCCCGGCCACGGCGGCAGGGAGACGGCGCACAACGTCAGACCGAAGCCGAGGGCGGCCTTCTCCACGGGATGGCGGCGGCGCCAGCGACTGCTGTGCGCCGCCGCGTCGATCGGCAGCATCGGCGCTACGCGCCCGTACCGTCGAACGGAACGGAACCGTCGTCGGCCCCGGGGACCCCCGCACCACCGACGACGAACCGGGACCCGCCGCTCGCGGCACCGGACTCGGGCCCACCCCTCGCCGTATCGGAATCGCCGCCCCCGACGGGATCGTCCTCCGCCGCCGCACCCTTCGCCCCCGCCGCCTCCGCGGCCTTCGCCGCGCCCTGGCGGCGGCCGCGCCGCAGGCCGAAGTAGTACGCCAGGACACCGGCGCCGAGCGCCGCCTGGAGGGCGAAGAGCGCCGACTCGATCTCGCCGGACGGCGGCTCGTACAGCGGGCTGAACCACGGCTTGTAGTCCGGCTGGAGCTCCGTGATCGCGGTCTCCGCCTCGCTGTCGGACCCGCTGAACGGCTGCTCCTTGTGGTCGCCGAGGCCCAGCGCGAGCGGCAGGACCGCGAGCGCGGCGACGAGGAGCAGCAGCAGCGTGTTGACCTTCGCGTTCCGGCTCATCGCGCGACCACCTCCTCGGGCTGCTCCGCCCGCGGCCGGCCGAGGACGCCGAGGCGCGTCAGCTCGCCCTTGCTGGACTGGGTGAGCAGCCGCATCACGAGCACCGTGAGCAGGCCCTCGCTCACCGCCAGCGGAATCTGGGTCACGGCGAAGATCCCGCCGAACTTGGCCAGCGCGCCGGGCACACCGCTGCCGGGGTCGGGGAACGCCAGGGCCAGCTGCACGCTGGTGACGCAGTACGTGGAGAGGTCGGCGACGAACGCGCCGAAGAAGACGGCCACCATCAGGGGCGCGCCGAACCGCCGGAGCAGCCGGTACGTCCCGTATCCCGCCCAGGGTCCGACGATCGCCATGGAGAAGGCGTTCGCGCCGAGCGTGGTCAGTCCGCCGTGCGCGAGCAGCAGGGCCTGGAAGAGCAGGGTGATCGTCCCGAGGACCGCCATGATCGGCGGCCGGAACAGGATCGCGCCGAGCCCCGTACCGGTCGGATGCGAACAACTACCGGTGACCGAAGGCAGCTTGAGCGCCGACAGGACGAAGGTGAAGGCGCCGGAGGCACCGAGCAACAGAGTGGATTCGGGGTTCGACCGCACCTCGCGGGTCAGCGCGCGCACCCCGTGGACGACGAACGGAGCGGCCGCGACGCCCCAGGCGGCGGCGTGCGCAGGGGGTAGGTACCCCTCGGCTATATGCATGATCGGGAGACCCTCTCCAGCACCTCGTGGATGGACAACGCACCCTGGCCGGTCTCCTGGCTGACGGTCATACGGCCCGACTCCGCCTTCCCACACCGTCGCGGTCTCCCGCGACGGTCCAGTGGCTTCCCCGAGGTGTTCCCCCGGGGGTGGAGCCGGACCTCCCGATCACAGTGGCGAGGGCCGCACCGGTACCGCACCGGTTTCCCGTACACCAAGGCCCTGCGACATTAGTGGGTTGACCTGCTGGATCACAACACGGCCACCACGCGGCGCGCCCCTCCGGTCACTGCACGCACCCGGTCCCCGTGGTCACTCCTTGCGGTAGGCGTACGCCTCCGAGGCCGCCGCCGCCACCGCGTCGAGATCCCCGCCGGCGCTCGCCGTCACCAGCGCGGCCACCGCGCCCTCGACGAACGGCGCGTCCACCAGGCGGGAGCCCTCGGGCAGTTCGTCGCCCTCGGCGAGCAGCGCCTTCACGGTGAGGACCGCGCTGCCCAGGTCGACGAGGAGCGCGACCCCGGCCCCTCGGTCGACGGCCTTGGCGGCCCCGCGGATCAGCTCGGAACTCGTTCCGAGGCCACCGTCCGGCGTCCCGCCCGCGGGCAGGACCGGGGCGAGGTCACCGCCGCCCGCGAGGCCACGGGCCAGTTCGACGACCGCCGTCGCGACCGCCGCGCTGTGCGAGACGAGCACGATGCCCACGACCGCCGAGCCCTCCGGAACCGGGCCCTCCGAGGCCGAGCCCTCCGGGCTCATCGCGCGCCCTCCGCGCGGGCGGTGTCGGCGAGGGCCGCGAAGAGCAGCGCCGACGACGTCGCCCCCGGATCCTGGTGCCCGACCGACCGCTCCCCGAGATAACTGGCCCTGCCCTTGCGCGCCTGGAGGGGCACGGTCGCGAGGGCGCCCTCCTCGGCGGCGGCGCGGGCCGCCTCGTACGAGCTCCGCAGTCCTTCCACGCCCGGCACGAGCGCGTCCAGCATCGTCTTGTCGCCCACCTGGGCACCGCCCAGCTGCGACACGGCGGCCACACCGACGCCGAGCGCCTCCGCCAACCGCTCCCGGGTGACCTCCCCGTCCTCGCCCAGGGTCTTCCCGGCGCGCCGCAGCAGCGTCCCGTACAGCGGTCCCGAAGCACCGCCGACGGTGGAGATGAGCTGCCGTCCGGCGGTGGTGAGCACCGCGCCCGGGTTCGCGGGCGGCTCCTTCGCCAGGGTCTCCGTCACGGCGGCGAACCCCCGCTTGAGATTGGCTCCGTGATCGGCGTCGCCGATGGCCGAATCCAGCTCGGTGAGACGGTCCGCCTCCCGGTCGACGTCCTCGGCCACCGCGGCCAGCCAGCGCACCAGGAACCCGGCGCCGAAGGTCTCCGCCATCTCGCTCCCCCTTCCCATCCCCGCTGTCACCGGCCCCAGCGCAGCGCGGGCGTCCGCACCGGCGCGTCCCACAGGCGCAGCAGCTCCTCGTCGACCTCGCACAGGGTCACCGAGCATCCCGCCATGTCGAGCGAGGTCACGTAGTTCCCGACCAGCGTCCGGGCCACCGGCACCTTCCGCTCGCCGAGCACCCGCTGCACCTCGGCATTGAACCCGTACAGCTCCAGGAGCGGTGTCCCGCCCATCCCGTTCACCAGGGCGATGACGGGCGCGGACGGGCGCAGGTCCTCCACGACGGCGTCGACGGCGAAGTCGGCGATCTCCCGCGAGGTCATCATGGCCCGTCGCTCCCGGCCGGGCTCGCCGTGGATGCCGATCCCCAACTCCAGCTCCCCTTCCGGGAGGTCGAAGGTCGGGCTGCCCTTGGCGGGGGTCGTGCAGGCGCTCAGGGCCACCCCGAAGGACCGGCACCGCTCGTTCACCCGGCGGGCGATCGACTCCACCCGCTCCAGCGGGGCGCCCTCCTCGGCGGCCGCACCCGCGATCTTCTCCACGAACAGCGTGCCGCCGGTGCCGCGCCGACCCGCCGTGTACAGGCTGTCCGTCACCGCCACGTCGTCGTCGACGAGGACCTTGGCGACCTGGATGCCCTCGTCCTCGGCGAGCTCCGCGGCCATCTCGAAGTTCAGCACGTCACCGGTGTAGTTCTTGACGACGAACAGCACTCCGGCGCCGCTGTCGACCGCGGCGGCGGCCCGCACCACCTGATCGGGCACGGGCGACGTGAAAATCTCGCCGGCGACCGCAGCCGCCAGCATCCCGGGGCCCACGAATCCCCCGTGCAGCGGCTCGTGCCCGGACCCGCCGCCGGACACCAGCGCCACCTGCCCCGCCACGGGCGCGTCGCGCCGCACCACCACGCGCCGCTCCACGTCCACGGTCAGCTCGGGATGCGCCGCGGCCATCCCCCGCAGCGCGTCGGCGACGACGGTCTCCGGAACGTTGATCAGCATCTTCAAAGGGGTCTCCTCGAGAGGCTAGCAAATAGGCCTGTGACCTGTGTTCTCGCAGGTCACAGGCAGTGCGCGTGAATGTTGACCTTGGCGGTTCGTAGTGGCCGGTGGCGGGTTCTGTCGGTACTGATGCCGAGTAGACGCTGACTTTGGTGACGGGCGGTCAGGCACGGATCCTCATCGATGGGGGCAGGTCTGACCGGCCCCTGGGGGCAGTATCGACCTTGCGGCTGCGAAGGTCACGCAGATCTGACAGATGTGCGGCTCGTGGACGGCCGCCCCGGCGACGCCGAGCGCGAGGGTCAGCGGCAGCCACTTCTTGTCCAGGGGGCGAGGCCGCGCTCCTTCGCCTCGAAGATCGCGGTCTGAGCCCCGTCGTGGCGCGTGGCGGCGGCGTTGCGGGACCGTGAAATCCAGCCACGCTTTTCGGCCGCCACAGGCGAGGTGAGGGGGACGCGAAGAACAGCGAAAGGCCAGGTCGTCGGGGGTGTGTGCGGGACTGCCCAGGTTCGGGGGCCGGGAGGGGGCAGGGGTTGACCGGGGGTGGGGGCACTGACACGCTCCGGGACATGTCCGCGAACGAACTTCTCGTCCCGCGGCTCCACACCCCCGGCCCCTGTAACGCGCCGGGCGCGTGTCCGGGCCGCTGTCAGGCCTGAGCGCGGCCTGATCCGGGCGCTCGTCCCGACTCGTCCCGACTGCCAGGTCGCGCCTGACAGGTCGCGCCTGACAGGCCGCGCCGTGCCCGAGGCAGCGCGACCGTATCCGCCGCACGGGACAACCTCCGCACCCCGTTTCCTTCGCCACCCGTCTGCCCGCGCACCGCGGCGGGTCGCTCACCCGTAGCCCCGTCCCCCTTCGCCCTCCCCAGGGAGCTTCCATGGCCACCGTTACCACCACCCTGCCCACGGTCACCAAGATCGGCGGCCGCATCGGCGCCGAGATCGGCGGCGTCCGCCTCGGCGGCGACCTCCCCACGGAGGTCGTCGCCGAGGTCCGGGCCGCGCTGCTCGCCCACAAGGTCGTCTTCTTCCGCGACCAGGACCACCTCGACGAGGCCGCGCACGAGGCCTTCGCCCAGCTGCTCGGCACGCCCGTCGCGCACCCCACCGTCCCCTCCGCGGACGGGCGTTACTCCCTCGGCATCGACTCCCACCACGGTGCACGCGCCAACCAGTGGCACACCGACGTCACCTTCGTCCCCGCTTACCCCGCCTTCTCCATCCTTCGCGCCGTCACCGTCCCCCCGTACGGCGGCAACACCCTCTGGGCCAACACGGCCACCGCCTACGCCGGCCTTCCCGAGCCCCTGCGGGCCCTCGCCGACAGCCTGCGCGCGCTTCACTCGAACGAGTACGACTACGCCGCCCTCAAGCCCGACGCACTGCCCGAGGCGCTGGCGCAGTACCGCGAGGTGTTCACCTCCACCTCGTTCCTCACCGAACACCCGGTGGTCCGCGTACACCCCGAGACCGGCGAACGCGCTCTGCTGCTCGGCAACTTCGTCCAGCGCATCGACGGGCTCACCGGCCGCGACTCGCGCGCCCTGCTGAACCTCTTCCAGGCGCACATCGAGAGCCCCGAGAACACCGTGCGCTGGCAGTGGCGGGCCGGTGACGTCGCGATCTGGGACAACCGCGCCACCCAGCACTACGGCGTGGACGACTCCGACGAGCACGAGCGCACCCTGCGCCGCGTGACGGTCGACGGGGACGTTCCGGTCGGGCCCGACGGGACGCCGTCCCGCCTGATCAGCCCCGAGACCGTTCCGGACCCTGCCTTCGGCATCGCCTCCGGAGCTTCGACCGCCGTCTGACCGTCCCGCAAGGAGCCCCCGTGCCCAGCCTGTTCGCCATCATCGGCAGCCCCTCCGCCCACTCCCGTACCGCCGTCGTCTCCGACCACGTGGTGCGCCGCTTGGCGCACTCCGGTTTCGAGACCGCGCACCTTTCCGTACGCGACCTGCCCGCCGCCGACCTGCTCTCCGCCCGCCGCGGTGAGCCGGCCATCCGCCGGGCGCTCGAAGCCGTCGCCGAGGCCGACGGCCTGGTCATCGCGACCCCGGTCTACAAGGCTTCGTACACCGGCCTGCTCAAGGCCTTCCTCGACCTGCTCCCGCAGGACGGGCTGGCCGGGAAGACGATCCTGCCCCTGGCCACCGGCGGCAGCCTCGCCCACGTCCTGACCATCGACTACGCCCTGCGCCCCGTGCTCGCCGCGCTCGGCGCCCGGCACGTCACGGCGGGCCGGTTCGTCCTCGACTCCTCCGTCGAGCGCGGCAGCGGCCCCGACCGGCTGCGGCCCGAGGCGGAGCTGGACCTCTACCAGGCCGTCGACGAGTTCGCCGACGCCCTGCGCTCCGCCCCCGCCGCCGAGCTCACCGCCACCCCGTAACCCCGTAACCCCGTACCGACAAGGAACCGTCATGGCCGCAGCCTTCACCTCGACCACCACCTCCCGTCGCCAGTTCCTCACCCTGCTCGGCATCTCGGCGGCCGCGGTGAGCTGCGGCACGGCCACCGCCGGCGGCGGATCGGGCTCCGGCGCGCAGATCAAGACCCTGAAGTACCAGGGAGCGGTCGGCGCGGTCTCTCTCCCCGAACTCGCCGCCGACCTGGGCTACTTCGAGGACGTCAAGCTCGAATGGGTCGGCAACACCATCAGCGGTCCGCAGGACATCCAGTCCGCCGCCACCGGCCAGACGCACTTCGGCAGTGCCTTCAACGGCGCGGTCATCAAGCTCGCCGCCGGCAACGCCCCGATCAAGGCCGTCATCTCCTCCTACGGCTCCGACCAGTACTCCTACGCCGGTTACTTCGTCCTGGAAGACAGCCCGATCCGCTCGGCCCGCGACCTGATCGGCAAGAAGGTCGGGATGAACACCCTGGGCGCGCACTACCAGGCCCTGCTCGATCTCTACCTGAGCCGCAACGGCCTCTCCAAGGCCGACGCGGGGAAGGTCGAGCCCCTCGTGGTGCCGCCGGTCAACACCGAGCAGGCACTTCGCCAGAAGCAGATCGAGGTCGGCGTGCTCACCGGGATCCTGCGCGACAAGGCCGTCGCCGGCGGTGGCATCCGCCCGCTGTTCAAGGACGTCGAGCTCCTCGGCCCGTTCAGCGCGGGCACTTACATCATGACCGAGCGCTTCATCAAGCAGAACCCGGACACCGTACGGACCTTCACGACCGGCGTGGCCAAGGCCATCGAGTGGTCCCGCACCACCCCGCGCGACGAGGTCGTCGCGCGGATGACGGAGATCGTCAAGAAGCGCGGCCGCAACGAGGACACCGCCGCCCTGCAGTACTGGCGCTCCTACGGGATCGCCGAGCCGGGAGGCCGGATACCCGACAAGGAGTTCCAGCTCTGGCTCGACTGGCTCGGTGAGCGCGGCGAGATCAAGAAGGGGCAACTCAAGCCGTCCGACCTCTACACCAACGAGTTCAACGGTTACGGGAAGGGCTGACCGGCATGGCGAGGATCGTGTTCGAGGCAGTGACGAAGGCCTTCCCGGCGAAGGGAAGGAAGAACAAGGAGGAGTTCACCGCACTCGACAGCATCGACCTGGAGATCCCGGCCGGGGAGTTCGTGGTCGTCGTGGGCCCCAGCGGCTGCGGGAAGTCCACCCTCCTGGACCTCCTCGGCGGCCTGTCCCGGCCGACGTCCGGCCGGATCCTGCTCGACGGCAAGCCGGTCACCGGGCCCGGCCTCGACCGGGGCATCGTCTTCCAGCAGTACGCGCTGCTGCCCTGGCGGACCGCGCTCGGAAACGTCGAATTCGGCCTGGAGGCGACCGGCGTACCGAGACGTCGACGAACGGATCGGGCACGGGAGTTCCTGGAACTGGTCGGACTCGCCGGATTCGAGGACCGGCACCCCCACGAGCTCTCCGGCGGCATGCGCCAGCGCGTCGCGATCGCCCGCTCGCTGGCGTACGACCCGGACGTGCTGCTGATGGACGAGCCGTTCGCCGCACTCGACGCCCAGACCAGGGAGTCCCTCCAGGACGAGCTGCGCCGCATCTGGCAGCGCACGGGCAAGACGGTCGTCTTCATCACGCACGGCATCGAGGAGGCGGTCTACCTCGGCCAGAAGGTGGCCGTCATGACCTCCCGCCCCGGGCGCATCAAGGAGGTCGTCCCCATCTCCTTCGGGGAGGCCCGCACCGCCGGACTCCAGGGCGAGGACCTGCGATCCAGCCCGGAGTTCGCCCGCTATCGCCACGAGATCTGGACCCTGCTCCACGACGAGGTGGCGCGCGCGCAGCAACTGGAGAAGGAGGAGGCCACCGTATGACCACCGACACCACCATCGCGAGCACCCCGGGCACCACCGCCCTGGCGGGGTCCGGCGAAGACGTCCGAACCCCGGCGGCCCCGGCCCCGGCCACGGCGCCGGAGCCGGAGCCGGATGCGGGCGGGCCCCAGGCCTCGCCGACCGCTCCGGCCGCCGGACGGGACCCCGGGCCGGCGACGTCCACCGACCGGTCCGCGCCCGCGGATCATGCGCCCGGTTCCCCGGACCCGGCCCGTGCCGCCGTCCCGGCCGGGCCCGAGGAGGACGTCCGTACCCCGGCTTCGCCCGCAGCCCCGGTCGCCGGCCGGGACCCCGCGTCCCCGACGGCCGGCGACCTGCTCACGGCCCCGGTCTCGGCGGCCCGGCGCGCCCGGCGGCTCGTAAGGGCACTGGCGCGGGGGCTGAAGGCCGTCGGACTGCGCTCGGCCGCCCTGCTCGCCCTGCTCGCCGTATGGGAGGCCGCACCCCGGCTCGGCCTGGTCGACGCCACCTTCCTGCCGCCCGTCAGCGAAGTCGGCGGGGCCTGGTGGGAGCTGCTGGGCAACGGCCAGCTCGTCCAGCACACCTCGGCCAGCCTGACCCGCTCCCTCGGCGGCTTCGGGATCGCCGTGGCCGTCGCCGTTCCGCTCGGCCTGCTCATCGGCTGGTACCGGCCCGTGGCCGCGGTCCTCGGCCCGCTGCTTGAGGTGTTCCGGAACACCGCCGCCCTCGCCCTGCTGCCGGTCTTCGTGCTGCTGCTCGGCATCGGGGAGACGTCGAAGGTCTCCATCGTCGTCTACGCCTGCGTGTGGCCGATCCTGCTGAACACCATCAGCGCCGTCGGCAACGCCGACCCCACTCTGATCAGGCTGGGGCGCTCGATGGACCTGTCCACCCCGAGGCTCTTCCAGAAGGTGATCCTCCCGGCCTCCGTGCCGGCCGTCTTCACCGGTATCCGGCTCGCCGGGGCCGTGTCCATCCTCGTCCTCGTGGCCGCCGAGATGATCGGCGCCAAGGCGGGCCTCGGCTACCTGATCAACGCCTCGCAGTTCAACTTCGCGATCCCGCAGATGTACGCGGGCATCGTCACGATCTCCGCCATCGGCGTGGCCTTCAACCAGCTGCTGATCACGATCGAACGCCGTCTCAGCCTCTGGCGCGTCCCGGCCTGATGCCGCTCGCCTACGGCGCCGCGCAGCGGACGAGAGCGCGGCCCGCGGCCCCGGCCGCCCGTCCCGCAACCGCTCACCGCTCCCGCCGGTCGGCCACGCCCCGAGCAGCCGCCGTCTCGCCACCGAAACCCCAGGACCAGACATGACCGCATCCCGCACCCTCCACCTCAACGCGTTCCTCATGAACGCCGGACACCACGACGCCGCCTGGCGCCACCCCGACAGCAGCCCCGAACGCGCGACCGACCTGCGGTACTTCCAGGAGCTGGCCCGCACCGCCGAGCGCGGAAAGCTCGACTCGATCTTCTTCGCCGACGGGGTCGCGCTCTGGGGCAAGGCCCGCTACAACGCCATCGGCGGCTTCGAGCCGCTCACCCTGCTCTCCGCGATCGCCGCCGTCACCGAGCACATCGGACTGATCGCCACCGTCTCCACCACCTTCAACGAGCCCTACAACCTGGCCCGGAAGTTCGCCTCCCTCGACCACATCAGCGGCGGCCGCGCCGGCTGGAACATCGTCACCTCCGGCAGCGTCGACGAGGCCCGCAACTTCAACCGCGACGAGCACCTGGAGCACGCCCGCCGCTACGAGCGGGCCCGCGAGTTCCTCGACGTCGCCCTCAAGCTCTGGGACAGCTGGGAGGACGACGCGATCGTCCTCGACAAGGAGCGCGGCATCTACGCCGACACCGACAAGCTCCACCCCGCCGCCCACCGCGGCGAGCACTTCGGCGTCGCCGGACCGCTCAACGTGCCGCGCTCCCCGCAGGGGTACCCGCTGCTCGTGCAGGCCGGATCCTCCGAGGACGGCAAGGAGTTCGCCGCCCAGTACGCCGAGGCCGTCTTCACCGCCCAGCAGACCCTCGCCGACGGCCAGACCTTCTACAAGGACCTCAAGTCCCGGCTCGCCCGGTACGGCCGGGCCGAGAGCGACCTGCTCGTCCTGCCCGGCATCGCCCCCGTCATCGGGTCCACCGAGGCCGAGGCGAAGGCCCTCGAACAGCAGCTCACCGACCTCCAGATCCCCGAGTACGGCCTCGCCCAGCTCTCCGGCATGCTGAACGTGGACCTCACCGGCCTGCCCCTGGACGGCCCGCTGCCCGACCTCCCCGAGGAGCGGGACATCAACGGCAACAAGAGCCGCTTCACCCTCGTCGCCGAGCTCGCCCGCCGCGACGGGCTCAGCCTGCGCGAACTGATCGCCCGCCTCGGCGCCGGCCGCGGTCACCGCACCTTCGCCGGCACCCCCGAGCAGATCGCCGACCAGCTGGAGGAGTGGTTCACGCAGGGAGCCGCCGACGGCTTCAACATCATGGCTCCTGTCCTGCCGACCGGCCTGACCGACTTCGTCGACCACGTCGTGCCGATCCTCCAGCGCCGTGGCCTCTTCCGCACCGAGTACACCGCCCGCACTCTCCGCGAGAACTATGGCCTGCCGCGTCCGGTCAACCGCTACGCGCGGGACGGCGTATAGGCGAGTCGGGAGGGGCCGGTCCGCCACGGACGCCGTTGGTCGATCCGGCCCTTGCCGTGCCCCGTCGCGCGTCAGCTCGACGGGGCACAGTGCTGCGAAGCGGCTGGTGCGGGTGGGGGCTCGTGGTGTCGGTGAGCTGGGCGCCGCCATGGACCGGGGGAGCCCTGAACAGTGGTGTCCACCGCGGACGGCCAGGGCACGGGCCGGAGCGGATGATCCGCTTGTGCCAGTGCTTGGTGGTGCCGAGCATGTCGTTCGCCAGGTCTCGGATCGCGTCGCTCACCGCCCGCTCTCCTCGGCCAGGTGCCACGAGCCCGCGTGCCTCCACCTCCGCGAACAGCGCGATGGCCTTTTCCTGCGCGGCGATCAGACCCGCGACGCGCGTGTCCTAGAGTGCGGGTGTGGCGTCGTACAGCATTGGGCAGGCCGCGCAGCTGCTCGGAGTGAGTTCGGAGACCGTCCGTCGGTGGGCGGACGGCGGCAAGCTGGGCATGGAGCGCGACGGGTCCGGCCGGCGGGTGATCGAGGGCGTGGCCCTGGCCCGTTTCGCCCAGGAGCGGGGCGCCGGGGTGCACGCCGTTCCGGAGGACGACGTGCCGACCTCGGTGCGGAACTCCTTCGTGGGGATCGTGACCGGCGTACGGGTCGACGACGTGGCTGCCCAGGTCGAGGTGCAGTCGGGGCCGCACCGGCTGGTGTCCCTGATGACCCGCGAGGCCGTCGAGGAGCTCGCGCTCGACGTCGGGGTCACCGTGACCGCTCGCGTGAAGTCGACCAGCGTGCACATCGATCTGCCCTGAACCGCCTCTGCTGGGAGCGAGGGAGCGAGGGAGCGAGGGAGCCCGGGCGGCGGGCGTCAGCGGCTCAGGAGCGCGGCGCGCAGGTCCACGCGGTCGTCGAGGCGGGACAGGTCGCGGCCGGTGAGGGTCTCGATGCGTTCGACGCGGTAGTGGACCGTGTTGATGTGGACGTGGAGGGTCTCGGCGGTCCGGGTCCAGGAGCAGTCGTGCGCGAGGAAGACCTCCAGGGTCTCCAGGAGCATGGCGCCCGACCCTCGTCCGGCCTTCGTCAGGGGGCCCAGGACCGTTTCGCGGTAGACGTCGCGTACGGAGGCGGGGACGCCGGCCAGGAGCATGGCCAGATTGCCGAGATCGCCTATGCGGGCAACCCGCGGTGATGACGGTGTCGCGGTGCGGGCGCCGGCGAGGGCATGACGTGCCTGCGTCAGAGCGGTGTTCAACGCGGATGCGGGGACGGGATTGCTCACGCCGACGTGCCAGGCGCTCCCCGGCCGACAGGATTGGATCAGCTGAGAGACCTCACGCAGACGCTCGACCGTGTCGGTCCCTGTGGCGTCATCGTGCGCGAGGACGGCTGCTGCCTCCTCGCCATCGCCCAAGGCGGCGGCGAACGCCGCCGGCCGCAGGTGTTCGAGCGCCTCGGTGAGCGCGGCGACGCCGTCGGCGCCGGCGTCGCCGTTCGGCTCCAGCGTCGCGGTGAGAACCAGGTAGGACGACCGGTCGGCCAGTCCGCAGGAGGCAAGGGCGCGCTGTAGGCGGTCGGTGTCGACGTGCAGGGCGCCGATGGCCTCCATCAGCCTGGCTGCGGAGGGGGCGCGCCCGGAACGGTTCCGGTCCTCGCGGCGACGGTGACGGCCCAGGAGTTCGGCTATCTCCTGCAGGACCCTCGGCGGCACTTGGCCCTTCTCGGGCAGGTGCAGGTACCAGGCGTCGAAGTCGGTGCCCTGAGCCTCGACACGCAGCGTGCCCCGCGCGTCGGCCAGGGCCCCCACGGCCTCCTGTGCGGGGAGCTCCGCGGCATCGCCGGTGCGGGCCACGGTCCGGCCACTCGCGGTGAGCAGATGGCAGGCGGGTGCGCCGAGGTGGGCGAAGGCGCGGTCGAGGAGTTCGCCTGTCGTCGCACCGCGTTCGAAGGCGCGGTCGAGGTCGAGGCGGACGTTCTCCGGCAGGGCGTGGTGATCGGACGGATGACGGCTGAGCTCGCCCCACTGCCGCAGGTACACGGCTTCGGTGATGGCCCGGAAGGTGGTGTGCGCCGGCACGGCGATGAGGGGGACGCGGTGTCTGCGGCAGGCGTCGGTGAGTTCGCGAGGCACATGTCCGAGGGTCTCCTCGCCCGCCAGGAGTGCCACCGCTCTCGCCTGCCGCAGGGCGGAGACGAAGTGGTCGGCCTTGGCCGCAGCCCCGTCGTGGTTCCACCACACGAGCCCGCTCAGCACGATCTCGCCGGGCTGGAGGAAGCGGGCCGGATCCTCCAGGTCGGTCGCGGTGACCCCGCCGATCTCCTGGCCGAGCAACGTCTCGTCGCCCCAGACGAGGGAGAGGTCCAGGCGGTCGAGTCGGAGGAGGTGGTCGACGTGCATCACGAGGCTCCTTGCGCGATCGCGGGCCCAAGGGCCGCACTCACATTCACGATGCTGATGTGAGTTGATGCATCGTAAATGCCCAAGCCGAAGCCGAAAACAGCTCTTGGTTGATCATCCAGGGGGGAGCGCTGCCCCATGGATGATTTCCGGGTTCCTGTCCAGTCGTGCCGGGGGTCCCTCTCGGGCTTCACTGGCCTGAAGTCATCGGTCAGGAGGCAGGCGTGGGATGGATCTGAACACGATCGCGGACGTGAGGGACGCACGCCGGCGCGAACCCTGGCGTCCCGGGGACGCGTGGCTGGGCGGCGGGACGTACCTCTTCTCCGAACCGCAGCCGCGGCTGCGCCGGCTGGTCGACCTGAGCCGGATGGGCTGGGAGCCGCTCACCCGGCACGAGGACGGTTCGCTGGAGATCGCGGCGACCTGCACCATCGCCCAACTGTCCCGCTACGGACGGCGGTTCCTGGGCGCACCCGCGGCACCGCTGTTCGAACAGTGCTGCCGGGCCTTCCTCGCCTCGTTCAAGATCTGGAACATGGCGACCGTCGGCGGGAACCTGTGCAACGGCCTGCCCGCCGGGCCGATGATCTCGCTCACCGCCGCGCTCGACGGCACGTGCCTCCTCCAGGCGCAGGACGGCTCCACCCGCGAGGTGAAGGTGGCCGATTTCGTGCGGGGCGCGGGGGTGAAGGACCTCGCGGAAGGCGAGCTACTGCGCTCGGTGACCCTGCCGGGGCGTGCGCTGGAGTGCCGTACGGCGTTCCGGCAGGCCTCGTTGTACGGGCTCGGCCGCTCGGGCGCGCTGGTCATCGGGACGCTCGACCCGGTGGACGGCTCGCTGGCGGTGACGGTCAGCGCGGCGACCGTACGGCCGTTCCGGTTCTGGTTCCCGCTGCCACCGGACCGCGAACGGCTGCGCCGGGCGATCGACGAGGCGGTCCGGCCCGGCGAGTGGTTCGACGACATCCACGGACTGCCCGAGTGGCGACGGCACATGGGTCTGCGCCTCGCCGAGGAAGTCCGCCGCGAACTGGTCACCCCCGACGCCACCCGGAAAGGCGCCCGATGAGTTTCGACATCCACGTCAACGGCCGTCCGTTCGACACCGAGCCGCGTGCCGGCCAGTGCCTGCGGACCTATCTGCGCGAGCGCGGCTGGTTCGGCGTGAAGAAGGGGTGCGACGCCGGTGACTGCGGGGCCTGCACCGTGCACGTCGACGGGGAGCCCGTGCACAGCTGCCTCTACCCGGCCGTACGGGCCGAGGGCCGGTCCGTCACCACGGTGGAGGGCCTGGCCGCCCGGGACGGCGAACTCCACCCCGTACAGCAGAAGTTCCTCGACGCACAGGGCTATCAGTGCGGCTTCTGCACCGCCGGCTTCCTCATGACGACGGCAGCCCTGGAGGCCGAGCGGGGCTCCGCGCACGACGACGGCAAACTGGACGATCTTGCCAGGGCGTTCAAGGGCAACATCTGCCGCTGCACGGGCTATCGGGCGATCGAGGACGCCGTGCGGGGAGTGAGGCACACCGAACGGCCCTGCGCGGGAAAGGCGGTGGGCCGCAACGTCGGCGCACCGGCCGGGCCGCAGGTGGTCACCGGCACCGCCCGCTACACCTTCGACGTCGAGGTCCCCGGCCTGCTGCACATGAAGCTGCTGCGCTCGCCGCACCCGCACGCCCGGATCCTCGCGATCGACACCACGGCCGCGCTGCGCGTACCGGGGGTGGTCGCCGTCCTCACGCACGAGGACGCGCCGGCGACGCTGTACTCCTCCGCCCGCCACGAGCACCCCACCGAGGACCCCGACGACACCCGGGTCCTGGACGACGTGGTGCGGTACGTGGGCCAGCGGGTCGCGGCGGTCGTCGCCGACAGCGAGCGGGCCGCCGAGGAGGGCTGCCGCCGCGTCGAGGTGACGTACGAGGAACTCCCGTACGTCACCGACCCGGAGGAGGCGATGCGACCCGGAGCGCCCGTCATCCACGCCGGCAAGGGCCCCGAGGTGCGCATCGCCCGGGTCGAGAACAACGTCGCGGGCGAGGTCCACGGCGAGATCGGCGACGTCGAGCGGGGCTTCGCCGACGCGGACGTCGTGTACGAGGACACCTTCCGCACCCAGCGCGTCCAGCACGCCAGCCTGGAGACGCACGGCTGCGTCGCGTACTTCGAGCCGAAGGAGGACGGCAGCGGGGAGCGCCTCACCGTGCGCTCCTCCACGCAGACCCCGTTCCTCACCCGGCGGGCGCTCTGCGCCCTCTACGGGCTGCCGGAGGACGAGGTCCGCGTGGTCGCGGGCCGGGTCGGCGGCGGTTTCGGCGGCAAGCAGGAGATGCTCACCGAGGACATCGTCACCCTCGCCGCGCTCAAACTGCGTCGGCCGGTGAAACTGGAGTACACCCGCGCCGAGCAGTTCTACGGAGCCACCACCCGCCACCCTTTCACCATCGGCATCAAAGTGGGGGCACGAGAGGACGGCACCCTCACCGCCGTGCAGATGCGGGTGGTGTCCAACACCGGGGCGTACGGCAACCACGGTCCGGCGGTGATGTTCCACAGCGTCGGCGAGTCCTTCGCCGTCTACCGCGCCCCGCACAAGAAGGTCGACGCCTGCTCCGTCTACACCAACGTCGTCCCGGCCGGCGCCTTCCGCGGCTACGGCCTCGGCCAGGTCACCTTCGCCGTCGAGTCCGTGATGGACGAACTCGCCCGCCGCCTCGGCATGGACCCGCTCGTCTTCCGGGAAAAGAACATCATCGGGCCCGGCGAGGCCATGCACAGCCCCATCGGCGAGGAGGAGGACCTCCACATCGCCTCCTACGGACTCGACCAGTGCCTGTCCGTCGTGCGGAAGGCCATCGCCGAGGACCGCAGCGCCGAGGACGCGCCCGAGGGCTGGCTGGTGGGGCAGGGCACCGGCATGGCGATGATCGCGACCGGGCCGCCGGGCGGCCACTACGCCGACGCCCGTGTCTCGCTCCTCCAGGACGGGACGTACGACATCGCCGTCGGCACCGCCGAGTTCGGCAACGGCACCACCACCGTCCACAAGCAGATCACCGCCGGCGCCCTGAACACCACCGAGGACCGCACAGCCATCCGCCAGTCCGACACCGACGTCGTACGCCACGACACCGGCGCCTTCGGCTCCGCCGGCACCGTCGTCGCAGGCAAGGCCGTCCTCCTCGCCGCCACCTCCCTCGCCGAACGCCTGCGTACCCTCGCCGCCCGCCACACCGGCGTCGCCCGGCATCTGTGCGTGCTCGGCGCCGAGTCCGTCGACTGCGCGGGACGCCTCGTCACGCTGAAGGAGCTGTACGAGGCGGGGCACGCCCTCGGCGCGACGGAGGAACTGGCGGCGGACGGGCACTGGGGCGGCTCGCCGCGCTCGGTCGCCTTCAACGCCCAGTGGTTCAAGATCGCCGTCGACCCCAGCACCGGGGAGATCCGGATCCTGCGCAGCGTGCACGCGGCCGACGCCGGGAAGGTCATGAACCCGATGCAGTGCCGGGGCCAGGTCGAGGGCGGGGTCGCGCAGGCCCTGGGCGCCACGCTCTTCGAGACCGTCCGGGTCGACGAGCGGGGCGAGGTCACCACCGCCGCGTTCCGCCGCTACCGCCTGCCCCAGTACGCCGACGTCCCGCGCACCGAGGTGCACTTCACCGAGACGTCCGACGCGATCGGCCCGCTGGGCGCCAAGTCGATGAGCGAGAGCCCCTTCAACCCCGTCGCCCCCGCCTTCGCCAACGCGCTCCGCGACGCCACGGGCATCCGCTTCACCGAGCTGCCGGTGACCCGCGACCGCGTCTGGCTCGCTCTCGACCGGCAGCGGAGGGGAGTCGGCTGATAGACCAGGCGATTGTGAGGGCTCAGCTCGTAGAAAGGCCACAGATGCGGCGAGAATCCTAGATTCATATGGCAATTGCGGTTCCCTGGTTCGGCGGCTGGGTAGCACTGCGCGCAGCCGCCGCATCCACCGCCGCGAAGGGACCGACGATGAGCCGACCGAGCGCCGCACCCCACGCCCTGACCGTCACCCCGCCCACACCCTCCGACTCCTTCGAGCTGTGGGGGGACGTGCTCCATCCCGTCACCCTCACCGTTGCCAACCTGCGCCGGGGGTGGGAGCAGCACCGGGCCGAGGTGGTCTTCGACTGCGCCACGGCAGGTCCCCAGCACCACACCTTCGTCGGACCGCTGCTGCGCGAGGTCATGGCCGTGGCACGTCCCGCCTTCGACCCGGCCCGCCGCAAGGAACGCTCCCGCTTCCTGGTGTCCGTGAGCGGCGGCGACGGGCACCACGCGCTTCTGTCGTGGGCGGAGATCGACGCCGACTTCGGCAACGCCCCCGTGCTGCTCGCGACCCGCATGGACGACGAGGACCTCGACACCGCCGGCACCCAGCTCGTCGTCTTCGCCATGCACGCCGCAAGCCCGAAGGGCATACGACTCGCGGGCGCGCCGCGCGCCGCGCTCACCTTCTACTGGGCGGAGTTCGGCCGCCAGGTCCGCGTCCGCGGCGCGGTCCGGCCGGAGCCCGCGGACCGCTCCGCCGCCGACTTCCTCGCCCGGTCGGTCACTGCGAGGGCGGAAGCCCTGCTCGGCCGACAGAGCCGCTACCTGACCGGTCCGGAGGAGCGCGATCGCGCTCTCAAGGAGAGCCTTGCCAAGGTGGAGGCCGACCCCGATCTCCTCGATCCGGCCTGGACGTCGTGCACCGTCGTCCCGGACGTCGTGGAGTTCTGGCAGGCCGCCGCGACCCGCGTCCACGTCCGTCTGCGCCACGAACGGGAAGCCAGCGGATCGAGAGGCCCTCGACCGGGCCGGTGGCCAGGGCGACCTCGGTGGACTTCACGAGCGCCTTGACCGCGGAGCCCTCGGCCAGACCCAGGTCCTTGGAACCGGATCGGATCGCCAAGGCCCACCGCTGATCCACACCCGCTCTTCCCTGCCCTGGCGGGCGTTCTCCGCCCGGCGGAACGGTCGTGCGAAGGCGGACGGGTGGACGACGGCGATCCGGACCGCTTCCACGGGCCGCCCTTGGTCTCGCTCCAGAAGGGCTGTTCAGTTGTTCATGAGAGGAGCGGCGACTCGCCCTCGGCGTTCGGGCCGGCCGTGCCTATGCCGGGGACGATGCAGGCGGTGTGCTTGGAGCGATCGGCGTCGCCACCGGCGCTCATCACGGCGCCGAGGTTCTTTGAAGATTTGGGCGACGGTGCGGGACTCGGAGGTCCGGATGAACCCTGAGCGGGGGCCTGGTTGCTTTCCCCGAAAGTGGGCCTGCGCCGTGGCGGCCGGAGGGCGCCACCAGCGAGGATGCCTCACATGACCGCCGGCCAGAATCTCGCTCCCGCCCGTTCGACGCATCCGATGCCCCTGGTGTTCGGTGCTGGGGCGGCCATCGGCGTCCTCGGCGGGATGATCGGTCTGGGCGGCGCCGAGTTCCGCCTGCCGCTGTTGATCAGCCTGTTCGGGTTCGCCGCACTCTCCGCGGTCATCCTGAACAAGGCGATGAGCCTGGTCGTGGTCCTGGTCGCGCTACCGGCCCGCCTGGCGGCGGTCTCCGCCTCCGAGGTGGGCGCGCACTGGCCCGTCGCAGTCAACCTGCTGGCCGGGAGCCTGCTGGGGGCCTGGGCGGGGGCGACGTGGGCGGTGCGGATGCGCACCTCCACCCTGTACAAGGTGCTGGCTGGGCTGATGGTGCTCATGGCCGCGGCCCTGCTGGTCACCCATGTCTCCGCCCTGGGAACGCTCGCGCTGCCGCTGTGGGCGCAGGTGCCCTGCGGGGTGGTGGCCGGCTTCGGGATCGGTGTGGTCGCGGCGATCATGGGGGTCGCCGGGGGTGAGCTGCTGATTCCGACGATCGTGCTGCTGTTCGGTGTGGACATCAAGACGGCGGGAAGCCTGTCGCTGCTGGTGTCGCTACCGACCATGCTGGTGGCCTTCGCCCGCTACAGCCGTGACGGCAGCTTTGCGGTGCTGGGTGCCAACCGCCGCTTCACCCTGGTCATGATCGCGGGATCGATCACGGGGGCGATGCTGGGCGGGCTGCTGCTCGGTGTGTTCTCGGAGTTGGTGCTCATCCCCCTGCTGGCCGTGATCCTGCTGGTGTCCGCGGTCAAACTCGCCCGTCACGACTGACGCGCGACCGGATCGCGCCATGGTGGGGCGTTACCCGCGCCCGGCGGTCAGTGCATGGGGCCAGGGGGAGCGGCGGGCGAGGATCGTCCAGTTCTCATCCGGCCGGCCGGGCACAGAACGTCCGGCACTGTTCCATTGCTCTGCGAGCTCGGTGAAGATCGGCTCCAGGCCGGGGCGGGGAAACGTTCCGCTGCTGCGCTGTACGCAGATGAGGGGCGTGAGCCGCATCGTCGTGGTCACGCCCGGTTCAACGCCGTCCGGGCCGCCTGGGTTGCCCGTGTGAGGGCGGGGATTCACGCAGCGCGGTTCGGGCCTGCTCGGCATCGATGAACGGGGCGAACTTCCGAGGGGGGTGTCCGCGTTTCTCGGGGCGCCTCGGCGTCCTGCGGCACCCATTGCCGTACCGTTTTCCGAGCCGTCCGGTTCCCGCCAGAAGTCGCCTCTTCTCCGGGAGCCGGACGGCGACCCGTGAGCTGTGCCTCATGCCGGCATTCGAGGGCGAGTGCGAAGCCGCCCGGCCCCGGCTCACCGTCGAACGGGTTGCTCTGCTGGTCGCCGGGCTCCCGCTCCTCGGCCTGCTCCAGATCCACCTGGCCCGCCACCGCTGCGCGGCCCGACGGCTGCCGATGCGGCCACATGAGGATGCCCCGCACCTGGCCGGTGCGGGGCATCCGAAGAGCAGTGAGGGGCCCTGCGGGAGCTCAGCGGGTCTCGATGACGACCTTCTCGAGGACCACGTCATCCACTGGACGGTCGTTGCGCCCCGTCTCCGTGGTGCCGATGGCATCGACGACCTTCCTGCCGGTCTCGCTGACGACTTCACCGAAGATGGTGTGCCGGCCGGCGAGGTGCGGAGCGGGCCCAAGGGTGATGAAGAACTGGGACCCGTTGGTGCCCGGTCCGTTGTTGGCCATCGCGAGCAGGTAGGGCCGGTTGAACGTCAGATCCGGGTGGATCTCGTCGGCGAACGTGTAGCCGGGCCCGCCCGTTCCGTTGCCCAGCGGATCGCCGCCCTGGATCATGAAGCCGGTCACGACCTTGTGGAACACCGTCTTGCCGTACAGCGGCTCGTTGCTCGGCTGTCCGGTGCGGGGGTCCGTCCACTGGCGCCGGCCCTCTGCCAGCTCCACGAAGTTGCTCACCGTCTTGGGGGCGTGGTCCGGCAGCAGCCGGATCTCGATGTCACCCATGGAGGTCTGCAACGTCGCGTACAGCTGTTCGGCCATGACCCGTGCCGCTGGACTACACCGACCCCGGCGGTCGGACCATCACCGTCGCCATATCCCGGCTGAAGGCCACCGACACCGCCCACCGCGTGGGCCCG
>NZ_JBEXSZ010000127.1:0-24703 GCF_040613865.1 Streptomyces sp. NPDC006197
CCCGACCACGGCCTGCGCGACAACCCGCCCACCGCGCACGTCCCGTTCCGTACGTACGGAACGGGGGCGCCCTTCTGCATTCGGTGCGTCAGTGCACCGGGACGACCTGCTTCTCCTCGGCGAAGTGGCACGCCGAGAAGTGGGCGGCCGGGGTGTCCTCGCCCTTGAAGCGCTCCGGGATCGCGAGGACCGGGGCCTCCTGCGAGCACTTCTCCTGCGCCTTCCAGCAGCGGGTGCGGAAGCTGCAGCCCGACGGCGGGTTGGCCGGCGAGGGGACGTCACCGGTGAGGATGATCCGCTCGCGGTGCTCGCGGGTCTCCGGGTCCGGCACCGGCACCGCGGAGAGCAGCGCCTGGGTGTACGGGTGCGTCGGGTGCTCGTAGATCTGCTCGTCCGTACCGATCTCGGCCATCTTGCCGAGGTACATGACGCCGACGCGGTCGGAGATGTGCCGGACGATCGACAGGTCGTGCGCGATGAAGATGTAGGAGAGGTTGAACTCGTCCTGCAGCTTCCCCATCAGGTTGATGACCTGCGCCTGGACGGAGACGTCCAGGGCCGAGACCGGCTCGTCGCAGATGATGATCTCCGGGTTGAGCGCGAGGCCTCGGGCGATGCCGATGCGCTGGCGCTGACCGCCGGAGAACTGGTGCGGGTACCGGTTGATGTACTCCGGGTTCAGACCGACGACGTCGAGCAGCTCCTGCACCTTGCGGCGCCGGTCGCCCTTCGGGGCCACCTCGGGGTGGATGTCGAAGGGCTCGCCGATGATGTCGCCGACCGTCATGCGCGGGTTCAGCGAGGTGTACGGGTCCTGGAAGACCATCTGGATGTTGCGGCGGACAGCCTTCAGCGCGCGCCCGGACAGCTTGGTGATGTCCTGGCCCTTGTAGAAGACCTCGCCGGCGGTGGCGGTCTCCAGCAGCATCAGCAGCTTGGCGACGGTGGACTTGCCGCAGCCGGACTCGCCGACGATGCCCAGGGTCTCGCCCTGGTGCAGGTCGAAGGAGACGCCGTCGACGGCCTTGACCGCGCCGACCTGCCTCTTGAAGAGGATGCCCTGGGTCAGCGGGAAGTGCTTGACCAGATTGCGGACCTGGAGGATCGGCTCCCCCTTGTCGACCTTCCGGTCGATGGCGGCCTCGATCGCGGCCTCACCCACGGCGGCCTCGTCCTTCTTGATGGGCTCAGCCATGGATCTGCTCCTTCCAGAAATGGCAGGCGCTGACACGGCCGACCAGCTCGGTGCCGTCCTGTTCGCTCACCGGCACGAGGGGCGGCAGCTCGGTACGGCAGATGTCCTGCGCCTTGGGGCAGCGCGGGCTGAAGGCGCAGCCGGTCGGCGGCTTCAGCAGGTTGGGCGGCAGGCCCTTGATCGCGTAGAGCTCCTGCCCCTTCTGGTCCAGACGCGGGATCGAGTCCAGCAGACCGCGGGTGTACGGGTGCGCCGGGCGCTTGTACAGCTCGTGGACCGGGGCCTGCTCGACGATCCGGCCCGCGTACATGACCGCGATCTTGTCCGCGACGTCGGCGACCACGCCGAGGTCGTGGGTGATCAGGATCAGGCCCATGTTGTACTCGCGCTGGAGGTCCGCGAGCAGGTCCATGACCTGGGCCTGGACCGTCACGTCGAGAGCGGTGGTGGGCTCGTCCGCGATGATCAGGTCCGGCTCCAGGGCCAGCGCCATGGCGATCATGATGCGCTGGCGCATGCCGCCGGAGAACTGGTGCGGGTAGTCGCCGACCCGGCTCTTGGCGGCCGGGATCTTCACCCGGTCCATCAGCTCGATGGCCTTGGCCTTCGCGTCCTTCTTGGACATGCCCTGGTGGACGCGGAACATCTCGCCGAGCTGGTTGCCGACGGAGAAGACCGGGTTCAGCGAGGAGAGCGCGTCCTGGAAGATCATCGCCATCTTGGGGCCGCGCAGCTTGCGCCGCTCGGCCTCCGGGAGCCGGAGGATGTCCTGCCCCTGGAAGAGGATCTCGCCCTTGGCGACCCGCCCGGGGGGCGAGTCGAGGATGCCCATGATCGCCTGGGCGGTCACGGACTTGCCGGAGCCGGACTCGCCGAGGACGGCGAGGGTCTCGCCGGCCTTGACGCTGTAGTTGACGCCGTTGACCGCCTTGACGATGCCTTCGCGGGTCTTGAACTCGACATGCAGGTCGCGCACTTCGAGCACGGGCGTCTCGTCGTCCGCGCCGCGCTGTGCGGGCACGTCGGCGGTGACGTGGGAAGTAGTCATGGTGTGGAGCCGCCCTCTCAGCGCAGCTTCGGGTCAAGGGCGTCGCGCAGCCCGTCACCGACGAAAACGAAACCAAGGACCGTCAGGACGATCGCGATGGACGGGTAGACCCACAGGTAGTCCTTGACCCCGAGGAAGTCACGGCCGGCGGAGAGCATGTTGCCCCACTCCGCGACCTCCGGGCTGACGCCGACGCCCAGGAAGGACAGTGCGGCCTCGGCCACGATCGCGCTGCCGACGCTGAAGGCGGCGTAGGCCATGACGGCGGCGATCGAGTTGGGGATGATGTGGCGGACGATGATCCGGGTGGTGCCGGCGCCGAGGGCGCGGGCGGCCAGCACGTAGTCCGCCTCGCGGACCGACAGGATCGAGCTGCGCAGCAGCCGGGAGACCGTCGGCCAGGAGAAGACCGCCAGTGAGATGACCACCGGGGCGACGCCGCGGCCCATCACGATGATGATGACGATGGCGCCGATCAGCAGCGGGAAGGCGAAGAACACGTCGGCGACGCGCATCAGCACCGAGTCGATGGCCTTGCCGAAGTAGCCGGCCAGGGCGCCGATGACGATGCCGATCAGGCACGCCAGGAAGATCGAGGCGAGACCGATGATGACGGCGATCCGGGCGCCGTAGATGATGCGGGACAGCTGGTCGCGGCCGAGTGCGTCGGTGCCCAGCAGGTGCCCCCCGCCCGGGGAGGCGAGCGTGTTCTCGAGGTCCTGGTGGAGCGGGTCGTACGGAGCGAGCAGCGGCGCGAACGCGGCCGCGAAGAGGAGCAGGCCGACGATGATCAGGCCGACGACCGCCAGCTTGTTGGCCATGAAGCGGTGGCGGATCTCGCCCCACTGCGTGATCCGCTTGATCGCGGGCTCGGCCTCGGCAGGCACGGCCGCCGTTTGAGCGGTCCCCGCCCCCGCGTCGCTCTTGGTGAGCTCGGTCATGGGTGTGACTCCTAGAAGGGGCTGCCTGGGATCAGGCGAGACGGATACGCGGGTCGAGAACCGCGTACAACAGGTCGACGATCAGGTTGAGCAGAACGAACACGGCGACGCCGAAGGTCACCACGCCGATGATGATCGGGTTGTTCTGCTGCTGGACCGCCTGGACAAGGGCGAGGCCGATGCCGTCCCAGTTGAAGATCGCCTCGGTGATCAGGGCGCCGCCCAGGAGCGTGCCGAAGGAGATACCCAGGTACGTGACCACAGGGATGATCGAGTTGCGCATGACGTGCTTGAGGAGCACGGTCCGACGAGGCAGCCCCTTGGCGACCGCCGTCTTGACGTAGTCGGCCCGCAGCACTTCGAGCATGGTGCCACGCATGAGCCTGGCGACCAGGGCCGCGTCGAGGATGGCCAGCGTGAAGGCGGGCAGGATCATGGAGTTGAGCGTGCCGTCGGAGATCAGCGGGAACAGGCCCAGGTCCACGACGAAGAACTTCTGCAGCACCATGCCGATGACGAACGACGGGAAGCCGACCGCGAACGTGGTGAGCAG
This sequence comes from Streptomyces sp. NPDC006197, assembly GCF_040613865.1. NCBI lineage: Bacteria > Bacillati > Actinomycetota > Actinomycetes > Kitasatosporales > Streptomycetaceae > Streptomyces > Streptomyces sp. NPDC006197. Next base: position 3,738 of record NZ_JBEXSZ010000127.1, read on the forward strand.
CGTGATCAACACGTCCCAGAACGAATACCTGAACAGCGCCGCGATCAGGCCGGCCAGCACACCGATCACGATGTCGATGAGGATGGCCGCGATGGCGAGCTTGGCGGTGTTCGCCAGCTTCGGCTGCAGGATCTCCGTCACCGGACGGCGCTGGGTGAAGTCCTCACCGAGATCGCCCTGCGCCAGGTTCTTGACGAAGTTCCCGTACTGGACCGGGAGGGGGTCGTTCAGACCGTAGCGCTCTCTGAGTTCTGCCACCACGGCCGGGTCACGGGCCTTGTCGCCACCGAGGGAACCCACGGGGTCGCCGGGCAGGATGAACAAGGTGCAGAAGAGAACGACGGTCGCACCGAAGAGGACGACGATCATCTGCCCGAGTCGACGGATCACATATCTGCCCACGATGCCTCCTTCACATACTGAGCGTGGGGGTGGGCGGCCGCGTCGTCCGATCGGGAGAGCGGGGCCGCATCCGGGCGCCTGAGGAACCGAAGACAGGGGCGCGCCGGGACTCGGCGAAGGCCGTGGGGGGAGAAGAAGTGACTCCGCCCCCACGGCCTTCGCCTACCTGCCAAGAGGAGGCTCTTACTTCTTGAGCGAGATCTCCGCGAGGGTCGGGTCCTCGAAGAAGTCCATCTTGATGCCGTCGAACTTCTTGGTGTTCACCAGACGGTACTGGGTGCGCTGCCACAGCGGGACGACGGCCTGGTCGGTGTCGATCGCCAGCTTCTCGGCCTGCTTGTAGAGCTCGGCACGCTTGGCGGCGTCCTTCTCCTGGCGGGCCTGGTCCAGCAGCTCGTCGAACTTCGGGTTCGAGTAGCGGCTGCGGTTGTCGCCCTGCGCCTTGCCGGTCGCCGGGTCCTCACCGATGCCCGCGGTGCTCAGCAGCGGGGCGAGGAAGTTGTCCGCGGTCGGGTAGTCGGCGGTCCACGCCGAACGCCACAGACCGGAGGTCTTCTTCTCCTGCTGGGTGGCCAGGGCCTCCTTGAACGGCTTGCCGTCCAGCTTGACCTCGACGCCGAGGACGTCCTTCAGCTGCTGCGCGACGGCCTGGACCCACTCCTCGTGGCCCGCACCGGTGTTGTAGCCGAAGTTGACGACGGTGCCCGGCTTCAGACCGCCCTTGGCGGCGAACTCCTTGGCCTTGGCCTTGTCCTGCTTGACGCAGGTGGAGCAGACGCCTTCCTGGTACTCGGCACCGAAGGACGGCGGCAGGAAGGCCGTGGCCGGCTTCTGCATGCCCTGGAAGACGGACTTGGCGATGGCCTCGCGGTCGATCGCGTAGGAGATCGCCTTGCGCGCGTCCGGGTTGTTGAACGGCGCGTTCTGGTTGAAGACGACCAGGTAGTTGATGCCGGAGAAGTCGGCCGAGTACCACTGGCCCTGCGGCTCGAACTTGGCCTTGGCCACCGGCAGCTGCGGCGTGGGCATACGGGCGTAGTCGAACTCGCCCGACTGGAAGCCGGTGTACTCCAGCTGGGAACCGTTGGCCGGGTTCAGGATCTTGAACTCGACGCCGTCCAGCTTGGCCTTCTCCAGGCCGTAAGCGTCGTTACGGACGAGGCTGATGGACTGGTTGTGGTTCCAGCTGCCCTTCATCTTGAAGGGGCCGTTGCCGATCGGGGCGTCGTTGAACGCCTTGTTGTCACCGGCGCCGGCGACCTTCGGGACCGGGCTGAAGGCCGCGTGGGCGGTCTTCTTGTCGAACTCGAAGTCGGCCTTGTCCAGCTCGACCTTCAGGGTGTTGGCGTCCGGGGCCGACAGACCGGCGAACTTGTCGGACTTGCCGCCCTTCAGGGCGTCGTAGCCCTTGATGCCGGCCATGTGGTACGAGACGTCGGAGGCGGAGGCCTTGGCCGCGACACGGGTCCAGCCGCGGATGAACGCCTCGGCGTCGACGACCTCACCGTTGGTGAACTTGGTGCCGGCCTTGATCTTGAAGACCCAGGTCTTGCCGTCCGCGGACGTGCCGGACTCGGCGAGCTTCGGGATCAGCTTGCCGTCGACGGAGACGTCGTAGAGCTGGGTGAACAGGGCGCGGGCAATGACCATGCCCTCGGACTCCTGGGCGTTCACCGGGTCGATGGCGGTGGGCTCGGTGATGCCCATGCGGAACGTGCCGCCGCCCTTGGCATCGCTGCCCTTGTCGTCGTTGCCCCCGCCGCAGGCGGTCGCTGCCAGGGCGACGACGATCGCGCCCACTACCCACTTGGCGCTCTTGGCACCGCGCATGGGTTCCTCCTCATGAGTCCACTTGTCACTACGAGAGGGGCACTTCAGGATTCGCCGACACCCCTGACGGCGAGGATCCAAGTGCCCCGAGTGTGCTCGTGAGTCGGCACTCCCCACAGTGCGTGACCCATTGACCCGAGCTCAATGGAGCCAACTATTAAGTACGCCCGGGCTGTAAACCACACTTAAGTGGTCTCGTTTTGACAACATCACCAAGGCCGTGAGGACCGAAATCCGGACAAAGCAATCACAGACAGACACGCCCGAAACGGACTGTTGGCGCACGTACCGGAGAGTGACGTCCGAAAGCCGGACACCTCCACGGGAAAACGGGCTTGACTCGGCCGGGTCCTCCGCCCCAACCTCCGCGGCGGGCCGGAAAGCGGAGGCGTTGCCTCAACTCCCCCGCGAAGCTGAGAAGTTGCTCAAAATCCTGTCCCGTCCGTCCCGCGGGCCGCAAGACTCCCGTTCGGCCCGGTGACCACGGGCCGCACCGCCGCACCGCCACACCGACCAAGACCGTCCGTGCACAGGTCGTCACCAGCATCACGGCCTCCGTCGCCCACCGCCTGACCCAGCGCGGCGAGTACGTCCTGTACGCGGGCACGACGCGGCACCTCCGTCCCGGCCGGCAGCCTCGCCTCGTACGCCTAGCGGTACTGCCTACCCGGCCGGACCCGGGGACGCACCCCTCCACAACGCCGCACGCCCGGCCGGAAGATTCCGGCCGGGCGTGCGGTGCGTTCAGTCGGCTCAGCCGTTCTTGGCGCGGGAAGCGGAACGACCGCGCTCCTTCTGGTCCAGGACGACCTTGCGGATGCGCACGGCCTCCGGGGTGACCTCGACGCACTCGTCGTCGCGGCAGAACTCCAGCGACTGCTCCAGGGAGAGCTTGCGCGGCGGGACGATCGCCTCGAAGGAGTCGGCGGAGGAGGAGCGCATGTTGGTGAGCTTCTTCTCCTTGGTGATGTTCACGTCCATGTCGTCGGAGCGCGAGTTCTCACCGACGATCATGCCCTCGTACACCTCGGTGCCCGGGTCCACGAAGAGGACGCCGCGCTCCTGGAGGTTGGTCATCGCGAAGCCGGTGACCGCACCCGCGCGGTCGGCGACCAGGGAGCCGTTGTTACGGGTGGTCAGGGTGCCGAACCACGGCTCGTGGCCCTCGTGGATCGAGTGGGCGATGCCCGTGCCGCGGGTGTTGGTCAGGAACTCCGTACGGAAGCCGATCAGGCCACGGGACGGAACGACGAACTCCATGCGGACCCAGCCGGAGCCGTGGTTCGACATGTTGTCCATGCGGCCCTTGCGGACGCCCATGAGCTGCGTGACCGCGCCCATGTGCTCCTCGGGCACGTCGACCGTCAGACGCTCGACCGGCTCGTGGACCTTGCCGTCGACGATCTTGGTGACGACCTGCGGCTTGCCGATGGTGAGCTCGAAGCCCTCGCGGCGCATCTGCTCGACCAGGATGGCGAGCGCGAGCTCACCACGGCCCTGGACCTCCCAGGCGTCCGGACGCTCGGTGTCGAGGACGCGGAGCGAGACGTTGCCGATGAGCTCGCGGTCCAGACGGTCCTTGACCTGGCGGGCGGTGACCTTGCGGTCCTTGACCGCGGACTTGGCGTCCGCGCCCTTGCCGGTGCCGCCGCGGCCGACGAGCGGCGAGGTGTTCGTACCGATGGTCATCGAGATGGCGGGCTGGTCGACCGTGATCAGCGGCAGCGCGATCGGGTTCTCCGGGTCGGCAAGCGTCTCGCCGATCATGATGTCGGGGATGCCGGCGACGGCGCAGATGTCACCGGGGCCGGCGACCTCGGCCGGCTTGCGGGTGAGCGCCTCGGTCATCATCAGCTCGGTGATGCGGACGTTGGAGATCGTGCCGTCCCGCTTGATCCACGCGACCGTCTGGCCCTTGCGCAGCTCGCCCTGCTCGACGCGGAGCAGCGCGATGCGGCCGAGGAAGTTGTCGGCGTCCAGGTTGGTGACGTGGGCCTGGAGCGGCGCGTCCTCGTCGTACACCGGGGCCGGGACGTGCTCCAGGATGGTGGAGAAGAACGGCTCCAGGTTGGTGGAGTCCGCCGGGACCGTGCCGTCCTCCGGCTTGGTCAGCGAGGCGACGCCGTCACGGCCGCAGGCGTAGACGATCGGGAACTCGATCTGGTCCTCGTCCGCGTCCAGGTCGAGGAAGAGGTCGTAGGTCTCGTTGACGACCTCGTCGATGCGGGAGTCCGGGCGGTCCGTCTTGTTGATGCAGAGGATGACGGGCTTGCGCTGCTGGAGGGCCTTGCGCAGCACGAAGCGGGTCTGCGGGAGCGGACCCTCGGAGGCGTCCACCAGGAGGACGACCGCGTCCACCATCGACAGACCGCGCTCGACCTCGCCACCGAAGTCGGCGTGGCCGGGGGTGTCGATGATGTTGATGGTGATCGGGGCCCCGCCGTCCTTGGGGTGATACTTCACCGCCGTGTTCTTGGCGAGGATCGTGATGCCCTTCTCACGCTCCAGGTCGTTCGAGTCCATCATGCGGTCGTCGAGCTGCTGGTGGGCGGCGAAGGCACCGGCCTGCTTGAGCATGGCGTCGACGATGGTCGTCTTGCCGTGGTCGACGTGGGCGACGATGGCGACGTTACGGATGTCGTGGCGCGTGGGCATGGGTGCTTGCGCTTCTCTCGGATCGTGGGATGCGGCGTCAGTTCCTCGTACGCCCGCCGGGCGGACGCGCCACGGCTATGTCCTATGGTACGGGGCTGCCGTGCAAGGGGCTTCCCCGGCCAAGATCCGAGTGGTAGTCCTGAGGGTTTTCAAGGGTGTGGGGGGCCGTGCGGGGGGGTCGTGCGACCGGGTCAAGGGGCCGACGCGATCCTGCCCGCCGGGATCACCGGCGGGCAAGGAAATTGAGCTGCTTCTGAGGTTGTGACCAGGGGTTTCAGCGGTTTCGTTCGGCGCCGTTGGAGGATTCGGGCTTCTTGAAGCCGATGTCCTGGTAGCGGGGGGTGGCGAGCCCCCAGGCCCCGGCGTTCACGAGATCGGCCCTGGCGGCGACGAGCTGCGGACGCTGGTAGAGGGGGATCGATCCGGCCGCGGCCCAGATCCGGGCGTCGGCCTGGCGCACCAGCTCGCGGGCCTCCTCCTCGTCGAGCGTCCCCGCCGCCTGGTCGAACAGCTGGTCGATGCGGTCGGTGCCGACCCGGGAGTAGTTCTGCTCGACGAGGAGCGAGCCGTCCGAGGCCGGCTCGGGCTTGGCGAAGATCGGGCGGGCGTCGGTCGCCGGGAAGGCGGAGGCCGGCCAGGAGTAGAGGGCCAGGTCGTAGTCGCCCGAGGCCACGTGGTCCTTGAAGAAGCTGTCGTCGGAGACCTTGGTGACCTCGGTGCGGATCCCGACCGCGTCGAGCATCCGGACGATCCGGTCCCCGACCGCCCGCAGCGACTCGGAACCGGGCCCGGACGGCAGGACGAAGCGGAGGCTGAGGGCCTTGCCGTCCTTGCCGAGGGCCTTGGCGGCGTCGGGGGCGGTCGCGGGGGCGGCGGTGCCGCGCGGGGCGTAGGCGCCGGCCATCCCGTGGTCCGGCTTGGCGACCGACTGGGCGGCGCGCGCACCGGAGCCGGTTCCGGTGTCGAGGGCCTCGGCGCGGGCGAGGAGCGCGGCGCTCTGGCGGGCGGCGTCGGGGGCCGGGGCGAGGGTGCCGGTGCCGTTCTCGGGGCCGTTCGCGCCGATGGCGGGGGCGGCACGGCGGTCGCCGGGCTTGTCGTCGCCGACGATGTAGAGGCCCTCGTCGGAGGCGGTGTCGTCGTTCCTCTTCTTGGCGTCGGTGGAGCCCCCGTCCTTCTTCTCCGCCTCCTTCTTCTCCTTCTCGGAGTCCTTCTTCTCGGAGTCCCCCTCCTCGGACTCGCTGCCCGCCTTGGTGCCGGCGGGCTTCCGGAGCGCGCCGCCCGGGACCCAGCCCGCGTCGGCGAGGAGCGCCTGCGCCTCCTTGGTGTCCTGGTCGCCGAGCGCGTCGCTGCTGTCCGCGTACGCCGCCTGGCCCGCGAGGGCGAGGTGGCTGCCGGGGGGCTTCGCGGGGAGGCCGAGGGGCTTCAGTACAGATTCGGCCAGTTCCTGGCGGTTGATGGCGCGGGCCACCGCGCGCCGGACCCGCTCGTCGGCCAGCGGGCCGGACTCTCCGTTCAGCGAGAGCTGGGTGTAGGCGGGCTCCAGGGACTTGCGGACCACGTACTTCGCCAGGGAGTCCTGGGCGCTCGCGTACCGGTCGATCGCCTCCTGGTTCTTCTTGCGGGCGGCCTTGACCTCCGCCGCCTTCGCGTCGTCGGAGCCGTGGGCGAGGGCCCAGGACCGCAGGGCCTTGGAGGGGGTGATCGCGGCGCCGGGGCCGTGGGCGAGGGCGGCCTGGGCGCCGTTCCGGCCGGCGCGGGCGTCCCGGAGGGCGAGGGAGATCCGCTCGGCGGTGGACCGGTCGATCTCGGCCAGGTCGAGGCTGCCCGCGGCGAGCGCGTCGGCCCGGTCCGCGCGGGGGACGGCCTTGAGGACGAGGCGGTCGAGCTTGGCCTGCTGCCCCCACCAGCGGGGGTTGCGGGTGAGGGTGACGTCGCCGCTCTTCCGGTCGATCGCCTTGAGCAGGAACGGTCCTGCAGTGGCCTTGAGGGCGGTGCGCGCCCCGTCGTTGAAGGTGTTCGGGGAGCCCATCACCTGCTTGGGGTAGAGGGGCGTGAAGAGGGACTGCCAGTCGGCGTAGGGCTTGGCGAAGGTGACCCGCACCTCCAGGTCGTTCTTGCCCCGCTCGATCTTCTCGATCCGCTCGTAGCCGGCGTTGCGGGCGGTCCAGTACGCGGTGTCGCGGCCGCTCAGCGCGCGCCACTGGGCCACGAAGTCCGGGGCGCCGATCTCGCGGCCGTCGCTCCACACCGCCTGCTGGTTGAGCTTGTAGAGGACGACCTGCTTGGGCTCGGTCTCGATGACCTGCGCGGACTCCAGGTAGTCGGGGTCGATCCGCGGGCGGCCGCGCTCGTCGAGCGTGTAGAGGGAGGGGAGCACGGCTCCGGCGATGCGCGAGGTGGTGCCGTCGGCGTCGGCCTGGAAGGTGTTGAGCGTGGTGGGCAGCGCGTCGACCGCCCAGCGGAGGGTGCCGCCGTCGGCGACCCGGTCGCGTGCCGCGGGCGCGTTGTCCTGGGCCGCGACGGGGGCCTCGTCGGTCTCGTCGCCGGAGCTGCAGCCGGCGAGGACGGTGACGGCGAGGACCGCGCTGGTGAAGGTGGCGACGGAGCGGAGCGTGCGGGAGCGGGGGCTCCTGGAGCATGTCCTCCCGCGAGGGGCGCCGATCTGGGACATGACTTGTACCCCTTCGTCCAGATTTATTCCATTTGGAGATGATCAGACCTATTGCTCATACACTGAAAAGGACGGACCGGATTCGGCCACGGCGACACGGCGGCGCGACCGGCAAACCCCACTCGTGCGGCCCAACCACCCGTGCACACGACTTCCCAAGCGGGATGTGACGCGCGACACTCACGAAGGTGAGGGCAACCATGTCCGTTCAGGACGATCTGGCGGCCGTCAAGCGCCGCTTGCAGGACCTGGAACACACGGTCGAAGAGCTGGAACGCCGCGTCGGGACGGGGCAGACCGCGCCTCCCGCGACCGCCTCCGGCCGCGCCGCGAGCATGGTGACCATCCCCGACGCCCCGTACGACGCCGGGAAGTGGACCGACGTCGACGACGAGGGCCTGGGAGCACGCGACCGCCACGCGCCGTAGAGCCGAGGAGGCCCTGTTGGCCACAGGTACAGAACCCCCGACGAGCCACAGGGCCGCGACGGGGGTGCGCTCCCCGGGGCGCGCCGCCATCGCCGCCCGCCATCTGCGCACCGACCGCTGGTGGCTCTCCCCCGCCGCCACCGCGGTCGGTCTGCTCGCCTTCGTCGCGTACTCGACCTGGCGGGCGTTCGCGAACGCCGACTACTACTCCGCCCCCTACGTCTCCCCGTTCTACTCGCCCTGCCTCGCGGAGAACTGCGTCCCCATGCGCGGCGGACCGAACTGGGAGGTCTTCGGCAGCTGGTGGGGGCTCTCCCCCGCCCTGCTGATCCTCGTCTTCCCGCTGGGCTTCCGGCTGACCTGCTACTACTACCGCAAGGCGTACTACCGGGGGTTCTGGGCGGCTCCCCCGGCCTGCGCGGTCTCCGAACCCCACCGCACGTACACCGGCGAGACCCGCTTCCCGCTGCTCCTGCAGAACCTCCACCGGTACTTCTTCTACGCGGCGCTGCCGGTCGCCGGGGTCCTCACGTACGACACCGCCCTGACCTTCCGGGACACCGGCTACGCCTGGGGCCACGCCGGACTCGGGACGCTGGTCTTCCTCGTCAACATCATCCTGATCTGGGCGTACACCCTCTCCTGCCACTCCTGCCGACACATCGTCGGCGGCCGTCTGAAGCACTTCTCGAAGCACCCCGTCCGCTACCGGCTGTGGACCTGGGTGGGACGCCTGAACCGGCGTCACATGCAACTCGCCTGGGCGTCGCTGATCAGCGTCGCCGTCTGCGACCTGTACGTGTACCTGCTCGCCACCGGCGCCTTCGACGACCCGAGGTTCTTCTGACATGAGTCCTGTGAGCTCCGTGGAACGGCAGCGGTGGGACGTGGTCGTGGTCGGCGCGGGCGGCGCCGGACTGCGGGCCGCGATCGAGGCGCGCCGGGCCGGCGCGCGCACCGCCGTCATCTGCAAGTCCCTCTTCGGCAAGGCGCACACGGTGATGGCCGAGGGCGGCATCGCCGCCTCCATGGCGAACGCCAACGAGCACGACGACTGGAAGACGCACTTCCGGGACACCATGCGCGGCGGGAAGTTCCTCAACCAGTGGCGGATGGCCGAGCTGCACGCCCAGGAGGCCCCCGAGCGGGTCTGGGAGCTGGAGACCTGGGGCGCGCTCTTCGACCGGACCCCGGACGGCCGGATCTCGCAGCGCAACTTCGGCGGCCACGAGTACCCCCGGCTCGCGCACGTGGGCGACCGCACCGGCCTCGAACTGCTGCGGACCCTCCAGCAGAAGGTGGTCGCACTCCAGCAGGAGGACCACCGGGAGACCGGCGACCACGAGGCGCGCCTGAAGGTCTTCCAGGAGTTCACCGTCACCCGGATCCTCAAGGACGGTGCCGGAAGGGTCGCCGGGGTCTTCTGCTATGAGCGGGAGAGCGGGCGCTTCCTCGTCCTGGAGGCGCCCGCGGTCGTCCTCGCGACCGGCGGCATCGGCAAGTCCTTCAAGGTGACCTCGAACTCCTGGGAGTACACGGGCGACGGCCACGCGCTGGCCCTGCTCGCGGGGGCGCCCCTGGTGAACATGGAGTTCGTGCAGTTCCATCCGACCGGCATGGTCTGGCCGCCGTCGGTGAAGGGGATCCTGGTCACCGAGTCCGTACGCGGCGACGGCGGGGTGCTGCGGAACTCCGAGGGCCGGCGCTTCATGTTCGACTACGTCCCCGACGTCTTCAAGGAGAAGTACGCCGAGTCGGAGGAGGAGGGCGACCGCTGGTACGAGGACCCCGACCACAACCGGCGCCCGCCCGAGCTGCTGCCGCGCGACGAGGTGGCGCGGGCCATCAACGCCGAGGTGAAGGCGGGGCGCGGCTCCCCGCACGGCGGGGTGTTCCTGGACGTGTCGACCCGGATGCCGGCGGAGACGATCCGGCGCCGGCTGCCCTCGATGTACCACCAGTTCAAAGAGCTGGCGGACGTCGACATCACGGCCGAGGCGATGGAGGTCGGGCCGACCTGCCACTACGTGATGGGCGGCGTCGCAGTCGACTCCGAGACGGCCGCCACGGTCGGGGTGCCCGGGCTCTTCGCGGCCGGCGAGGTCGCGGGCGGCATGCACGGCTCCAACCGGCTCGGCGGGAACTCCCTCTCCGACCTGCTGGTCTTCGGACGCCGGGCCGGGCTGCACGCGGCGGGGTACGCGGCGGGGGCGGCGACCGCCGAGGTCGGCGAGGAGGCGGTGGAGGCGGCGCGGACGGAGGCGCTGGCCCCGTTCCGGGACGGGCCCGCGGAGAACCCGTACACGCTCCACCAGGAGCTCCAGCAGACGATGAACGACCTCGTCGGGATCATCCGGCGGGAGGGCGAGATGGTCGAGGCCCTGGCGCGGATCGCCGCGCTGCGGGAGCGGGCCGGGCGGATCGCGGTCGAGGGTCACCGGCAGTTCAACCCCGGCTGGCACCTCGCCCTCGACCTGCGGAACATGCTGCTGGTCAGCGAGTGCGTCGCCCGGGCCGCCCTGGAGCGCACCGAGTCCCGGGGCGGGCACACCCGCGAGGACCGGCCCGCGATGGAGCGGTCGTGGCGCCCGGTGAACCTGCTCTGCCGGGCCGAGGACGGCGGAATCGTCCTGGAGCGGGTGCGCACCGAGCCCATCAGGCCCGATCTGCTCGCCCTCTTCGAGAAGGAGGAGCTGGCGAAGTACCTGGCGGAGGAGGAGCTGGACGCATGAGCACGTATCAGGCCCACTTCCGGATCTGGCGCGGCGACGCCGACGGCGGGGAGCTCACCGACTACACCGTCGAGGTGCACGACGGCGAGGTGGTCCTCGACATCGTGCACCGGCTCCAGGCCACCCAGACCCCCGACCTGGCCGTCCGCTGGAACTGCAAGGCGGGCAAGTGCGGGTCGTGCTCGGCCGAGATCAACGGCCGGCCCCGGCTGATGTGCATGACCCGGATGTCGGTCTTCACGCGGGACGAGGTGGTCACCGTCACCCCGATGCGGGCCTTCCCCGTCGTCCGCGACCTGGTCACGGACGTCTCCTTCAACTACGCGAAGGCCCGGGAGATCCCGGCGTTCGTCCCGCCCGCCGGGCTCGGCCCCGGCGAGTACCGGATGAAGCAGGAGGACGTCGAGCGCTCGCAGGAGTTCCGGAAGTGCATCGAGTGCTTCCTGTGCCAGGACACCTGTCATGTGGTGCGGGACCACGAGGAGAACAAGGAGGCCTTCGCCGGGCCCCGCTTCCTCATGCGGATCGCGGAGCTCGACATGCACCCCCTGGACGCGGCGGAGGAGGCCGGGCTCGACCGGCGGCGGACCGCACAGGAGGAGCACGGCCTCGGCTACTGCAACATCACCAAGTGCTGCACCGAGGTCTGCCCGGAGTCCATCCGGATCACCGACAACGCCCTGATCCCGATGAAGGAGCGGGTCGTGGACCGGAAGTACGACCCGCTGGTCTGGCTCGGGAAGACGATCGGGCGGCGGAAGGCCTGAAGCCGGACCGGCGCGCCCCGGGGCCTGACCTCAGGCCGCCGCGCCCGCGCTCCAGCGGCCGAGGACCGGCTCGGCGAGGGTGCGGGCGGGGCGGCACAGGGTCTGCCCGTGGAGGTCGAACAGCTCGTCGCGCGAGGAGAAGCGGCCGAGGTCCGTACGGAGGTGGGCGGAGAGGTCGCAGGGGGCCGATCCGGCGCACGCGGCCGGCGCGTCCCAGTCGACGGTGGTCCGGGCCACGGCCTCGAAGAGCGTCTCCGCCCCGGAGTTGGTGAACCCGCCCCCGTGCCCGTCCGGCGCGAGGGCGGTGAACAGCTCGGCGATCGGCACCCAGCCGGCGCCCGCTGTTTCTTCGAGGTGGAACTCCGGCCAGGCCAGCAGGACCTCCTCCGGGACGAACGCGCGGAGCTTCGGGAACCTCGGGTACCAGAAGGTGCCGTCGACGAGCAGACCGCGCACCCGGGTCTCCACGCCCAGGGACCGGGCCACCGCCTCCAGGACCGCCATCCGCTGGCTGCACGAGCCGCGCCCGAGCCGCAGCGTGCGCGAGACCCGGCGCCGGTCCTCGACGGAGTACACCGGTCGCACGGCCGTGACGAGGATGCCGTGCGCCACCTGGAGCCGGGCGCGGTCGGTGACCGCTCCCCGCGCCTCGGACTCACGCAGCACCCGGGCCACGAGCCCGGTCACGAGCGGATGCTCCAGGTCCAGGATCGGAGTGGGCCGGGTGGACCCGGGCACCTCCCGCGCGGGCGCTTCCGCGTCACGGGTGCGGACCGGCATCAGCAGACGGCTGGTCATGGCGTACTCCCCCTCGGTGACGGCCCGCCCGGGCCGCTCGGCACCATCCTCCTCCGCCCGGTCCCGCCCCGGTCCTCGGGCCCCCTCGTCCCTCTCGCTCAGAGCCAGCCCGCGCGGTAGGCCGCCCAGTCCCCCTCCTCCGCCGCGAAGTCGACGTACAGCGCGAGGCCGAACCTCTTGCGGCCGGGGTCGGTGCGGCCGAGGCCGAGCCGCGCGCCCTTGACGGCCGCGGCGACCGTCTCCGCGTCCTCGTGGTGGCCGAGGTCGTCCTCGTGGAAGAACGGGAGGCCCATGAGCAGGTCCGTGGTCTCGGGCGTCACTTCGAGGGCGAGGGCCGTCTGCTGGGCGACGTACCCGCCGTACAGGCTCTCCAGCGGCATCCAGGTGTCGTACGACATGACGGCGATCTGGTCGACGCGCCGGGCGACCTCGCCGAAGAACTCCTGCGACCACCACTTCTCGCTGCCGTTGGCGCTGACCGCGCCGAGCGCCGTGTGGGCGCCCGGCAGCGGGTCGATCTGGTGGGCGGCGACCGAGAGCGGGACCTTGCGGGCCCGGGTCAGCTCCCCGAGGTCGTCCAGGAGGGAGAGGTAGTCCCGGTCGTCGGAGTGCAGCGGCTCCAGGTCGAAGTGGACCCCGTCGAAGCCCGCGTCGAGGACCTGCCGGGCCGAGCCCACCACGGCGCGGCGCGACCCGGCGTCCTCCAGGCGCAGCCCCACGGGCCCTTCGGTGGCCAGGACGTCGCCCAGCCAGGCCTGCACCCGTATCCCGGGCATCGCGCGGTGCACCCCGTCGACCAGCCACCTGGCGCGGGGGTACTTCGCCGCCGGCAGGGTGCCGTCGTGCTCCAGGGGCCCGGCGTGCACGTACAGGTCGCGTATCCCGCTGTCCTTCAGCCGCGCGGCGAGGGCCGCGAGGTCGGCGTCCTTCTTCCGTCCGTCGACCCAGGCGTGCCCGATCCAGAAGGCGTCCTTGCCGCGGGTCCTCGCGTCGTCCCTGAGGTCTCCCGTGTAGCTGACGCGCAGGGCCAGGGCCCCGAAGAGCGGGGGCACCACGAGCAGCAGGACGAGGCCGAGGACCCACCAGCGCCCCCGCCGCCACACACGCCTCAGCCGTCCGTCCACCCGAGCCCCCCAAGAGCCGTCGCGTCACTGGAAACCACCGTAACGGTGACTACTGACAGTGACGCTCGGGCGGGGGGAACGGTTTCAGGCAGCACAGGTCCGGTCGCGGGCAGGCATACGCGGACATAACCTCCCCTTTGTGACACGAATAGCCACCCGAGCCCTTGTCGCGGTGCTGGTGGCGGCGTGGTGGCTCCTCGTGCCCGCCGTAGGCGCCGCCCACGCCGACGACCCCGTCGTCCTGTCCCGGGACGGGCAGATCACCGACCGGGTCGGCGCCCTCGGCGACCGCCGCGCCTCCGTGGTCCAGGCCCTCGACCGGCTCTACGACGACCGGCGCGTCCAGCTCTTCGTCGTCTACGTACGGGACTTCTCCGGACGCTCGGGCCAGGACTGGGCCGACGCCACCGCGGAGCGCAACGCGCTCGGCCTCGGCGACGTCCTGCTCGCCGTCGCCACCCACGACCGGCGGTACGGCTACTCGGCCGACCCCGGCTCCCGCTTCACCCAGGCCCAGCTCGACGAGGTCGCGCGGACCGCGATCGAACCGGCCCTGAGACAGAACGACTGGGCAGGCGCCGCCGTCGGCGCGGCGAACGGCTACGCCGCCGTCCTCGCCGGCCGGCCCGTCCCCGTCCCGACGCTCACCCCCGGGCCCGCCGACCCCGGCGCCACGGCCGACGGCGGCACCTCGGCGACCGACCTCGTCCTGCCCCTGGTCCTCGTCGGCGGCGCGGGAGCCGTGGCGGCCTACGCGTACACCAAGCGGCGGCGCCGGACCGAGACCCGCACCACGCCACGGGGCGGGCAGGGCTTGCGCCCTCCGAAGGAGACCGCGCCGCCGTCCCTGGACGAGCTCGACGGGGAGGCCCGCCGGACGCTGGTCGCCACCGACGACGCCGTCCGCACCAGCCAGGAGGAACTCGGCTTCGCGTCCGCCCAGTTCGGCGAGGAGGCGGTGCGCCCCTTCACCGAGGCGGTCGGCTTCGCCGAGGAGCAGCTGACGGCCTCGTTCCGGCTGCGGCAGAAGCTCGACGACTCCTTCCCCGAGGACGACCCGACCCGCCGGGCCATGCTGGACGAGATCCTCCGCCGCTGCGCCGAGGCGAACGCGCGTCTCGACGCCGAGACGGAGGACTTCGACCGGCTCCGGGCCCTGGAGCGCACGGCCCCGGAGGCGCTGGCCGCGGTGGAGGCGGCCTTCCGCGAGCAGACCGGGCGGATCGGGACGGCCGAGGCGGCGCTGACCGCGATGCGCGAGCGGTACGCCGGGACGGCGGCCGCGCCCGTCGCCGGCGACGTCGAGCAGGCCAAGGACCGGCTCGTGTTCGCGACGACCCACGTCAACCAGGCCCGCCAGCTGATCGACACCGGTGACAACGGCGGGGCCGCCGTGCACATCCGGGCCGCCGAGGGCGCCGTGGACCAGGCGGCCCGGCTGATCGAGGCGGTGGACCGGCGGGCGCGGGACCTGGCCGAGGCCGGGGGGAAGCTGACGGGCGCGCTCGCGGAGACGGACGCGGACCTCGCGGAGGCCCGCGGGCTGTTGAAGGGGACTGCCGAGGGGGTGCCCACGGCCGATCTCCAGGGCCGGATCGCCCGCGCCGAGTCGGTGGCCGCCGAGGTGCGGCGCGGGGTGGACGCCGGGCGGTACGACCCGATCGACGCCCTGCGCCGGGTGGAGGAGGCCGACGCGGCGCTCGACGAGGCGCTGGAGGGCGCGCGGGAGCGCGAGTCGGGGACGCGACGCGCCCGCGTGCTCCTCGATCAGGTGATGCTGACGGCCCGTTCGGCGATCGGGGCGGCGTCCGACTACATCACCACGCACCGGGGCGCGGTGGGCAGCGAGGCCCGTACGCGCCTCGCCGAGGCCCGGCGCCGCTGGGAGGAGGCGCGGTCGCTCGCCGACGCCGACGACCCGCAGACGGCCCTGGTGGAGGCGCAGCAGGCGGACGCGCTGGCCCGGCGCGCCCAGGACCTCGCCGAGCAGGACGTCCGCACGTACGGGAATCCGAACGGCCTGGGCGGTGTGACGGGGGTGGGCGGAAGCGGTGGCGGCGGCCTCGGCGGTGCGGTGCTCGGCGGCATCGTCCTCGGCGGGCTGTTCGGCGGTGGCCGGGGAGGCGGCGGGGGCGGCCACCGGGGCGGTTTCGGGGGCGGAGGTTTCGGCGGCGGGCCCGGCAGCTTCGGCGGCAGCGGCACGCGCGGCCGACTGGGCGGCGGAGGCCGCTTCTGAGGAGGGCCGCGCCGCCCCCTCGTACGCGCCGTCCTGTCCCCTCGTACGCGCCGTCCTGTCCCCTCGTACGCGCCGTCCTGTCCCCTCGTACGCAAGGAGAACGAGCATGAGCAGCAAGCAGACCATTCTCGGCCGGGTCACCCAGCTGGCGAAGGCCAACATCAACGCCCTCCTCGACCAGGCGGAGGACCCCCAGAAGATGCTGGACCAGCTGATCCGCGACTACGCGAACAACATCGCGGAGGCGGAGGAGGCGGTGGCCGCGACCATCGGCAACCTCCGGCTGATGGAGCAGGACCATCGGGAGGACGTGGCCGCGGCGAAGGAGTGGGGCGACAAGGCCCTCGCCGCGAGCCGCAAGGCGGACGAGCTGCGGAGCGGTGGGCGGACGGCGGAGGCGGACCGCTTCGACAACCTGGCGAAGGTCGCGCTGGGCCGCCAGCTCCAGTCGGAGAAGGAGGCGCGGACGGCGGAGCCGACGATCGCCGCGCAGACCGACGTGGTGGAGAAGCTCAGGACGGGGCTCGACCGGATGAGGGCGAAACTGGACGAGCTGAAGGCCAAGCGGGACGAGCTGGTGGCCCGCGCGACGTCGGCCCGGGCGCAGAACCGCATGATGGACGCCGTGCGGAGCGTCGACGTGCTCGACCCGACGAGCGAGCTGAGCCGCTTCGAGGACAAGGTGCGCCGGGAGGAGGCCCGGGCCCTGGGGAAGCAGGAGCTCGCCGCCTCCTCCCTGGACGCCCAGTTCGAGCAGTTGGACGCGCTCGGCGACAGCGCCGAGATCGAGGCCCGGCTGGCCGCGCTCAAGGCCTGATCTCCTCCGTGAAAGCGTCTCAGAACATGCTGAGGAGCTGCTCCACCGTGGGCTCCGCCGCTCCCTCGCCGTCCGGCAGGGCCAGTTCGAACCAGACGGTCTTGCCGCGCGGGGTGCGGCGGGAGCCCCAGGAGGCGGAGAGCAGCCCGACGAGCTGGAGGCCGCGGCCGCCCTCGTCGGTGTCCCGGGCCCTGCGGCGCCGCGGCTGGACCAGGCCGGAGTCCCAGACCTCGCAGACGAGGGTGCGGTCGCGCAGCAGGCGCAGCCGGATCTCGCCCTCGCCGTAGCGCAGGGCGTTGGTGACGAGTTCGCTGACGAGGAGTTCGACGGTGTCGACGAGCGGTTCGAGGTCCCAGGCCGCGAGCTGGGCGCGGGCGAGTTCGCGGGCCCGGCCGACCGAGCGGGGTTCCCTGGGCAGCTGCCAGTCGCCGACCGCCTCGCTGGGCAGCCCCTGGATCCTGGCCATGAGGAGGGCGATGTCGTCCTCGCCGTGACCGGTGTTCAGGCTGGTGAGGACCCGGTCGCAGACGTCCTCCAGGGGGCGGGCCGGGTCGGTGAGGGCGCGCCGGAACGCTTGCAGGCCTTCGTCCAGGGGGTGGTCGCGGGACTCGACGAGCCCGTCGGTGTAGAGGGCGAGGAGGGCGCCCTCGGGCAGTTCCACCTCGACCTCCTCGAAGGGCTCCCCGCCGACGCCGAGCGGCATGCCGGGGGGTACGTCGAGGAGCATGGCCTCCTCTCCGGGTTCGACGAGCACCGGCGGGAGGTGCCCGGCGTTGGCGAAGGTGCAGCGGCGGGTGACCGGGTCGTAGACGGCATAGACGCAGGTGGCGAGGTAGACCTCGGAGAGTTCGGGTCCCCGGTTCTTGTGGGCGCGGGACTGCTGGGCGCCGATGGGGGCGCCCAGGCCGCGGGCGATCTCGTCGAGGTGGGAGAGGACCTCGGCGGGCTCCAGGTCGAGCTGGGCGAGGGTGCGGACGGCGGTGCGGAGTTCGCCCATGGCGACGGCGGCGCGCAGGCCGCGGCCCATGACGTCGCCGATGACGAGGGCGGTGCGGTGGCCGGGGAGTTCGATGACATCGAACCAGTCGCCGCCCACCTCGGTGGCGGCGGTGCCGGGGAGGTAGCGACAGGCGATGTCGAGGCCCGCGGCCTCGGGGTCGCCGGGCGGGAGCAGGCTGCGCTGGAGGATGAGGGCCCGCTCGTGCTCGCGGCGGTAGAGGCGCGCGTTGTCGATGCAGACGGCGGCGCGGGCGGCGAGTTCGACGGCGAGGGCCCGGTCGCGCTCACCGAAGGGCTCGCTGCCCTTGGCGCGGGAGAACTGGACGAGGCCGACGACGGTGTCGTGGGCGGTCATCGGGACGACCAGGGTGGACTGGGCGAGGTCTCCGTCGGAGCCCGGGACCGTCCGGATGCGTCCGGTGCGCAGGGCTCCGGCGCAGGGCGAGTTGAAGGGGTAGCGGTGGACGGCCCCGACCTCGATGGGCCCGGCCTCGTCGGGTACGGGGCCCGGGCCTCCGCTGCCCGGGCCGCGTCCCTCGGCGGCCCTGAGGGGGGTGTCGGAGACGGCGCTGGCGAAGGCGACCCTGCGGAGTTCGGCGCTGCCCGCCCCGTAGCCGACGTCGTGGGAGTTCCCCCAGCGGCCGGGCGGTGCCTCGTCGCCGGTGAGGAGGCCCTGGTAGAGGTCGACGGAGGCGAGGTCGCAGAAGCCGGGGACGGCGACGTCGAGGAGCTCGCGGGCGGTGGCCTCCAGGTCGAGGGAGTTGCCGATGCGGGCGCCGGCCTCGTTGAGCAGGGCGAGGTTGCGGCGGGCGCTGGCGGCCTCCCTGGCGGCGTTGTGCCGGCGGGTGACGTCGATGCCGAGTCCGGCGACCCCGATCGGGCGGCCGGAGCCGCTGTGCACGCGGTAGAGGTTGATGGACCAGTGCCGGCGGTCCCTGGCGCCGGGGGCGGCGCCGACGATCTGGAAGTCGGTGACGGACTCGCCGGTCTCCAGGACCTTCCGGAGGGCGGCGGTCATCCGGTCGGCCTCGGCGCGGCCCAGGTAGTCGTGGACGGTCCGGCCCCGGTGGTCGTCGGCTTCGCCGCCGAAGACGGTGGCGAAGCGCCGGTTGGCCCGCTTCACGGTGAGGTCCGTACCGAAGAGAAGGAAGCCGAAGGGTGATTGGCCGAATATCGCCTGGGAGGCGGCGAGGTCGGTCTCGATGCGGCGCAGGGCGCGCACGTCGACGACGATGCACAGCGCGGCCCGTTCCCCGGTCTGGGTCTCGCTCGGCATGACGTACATCTCGGCGATGCCCCGGGGCCGGTCCTCGCCGGGCATACGGAAGGGGACGAGGCCCGTCCACTCCTTGCCGTCGAGGATCTCCTTGACCCGTCGGTGGCCGCGCTCGCGCAGGTCGGCGGGCATGAAGGCCTCGACGGGGTCCTTGCCCCTGGCCTCCTCCGCCGTGACCCCGAAGAGGTCCACGGCCCTTCGGCTCCACTGCTCGACGAGGCCGTCGGGCCCGATCGAGAAGGACGCCACCCGGATGTAGTCATAGATGGAGCCGGGCGGGCTGCTCTGCCACACGACGCCGCCACTCGTCGTCTCAGGTATCTCGCTCACGCGACCGTCCCCTCCAGCTCACCGCACCGGACCGGCCATGCCCGCAGTATTCAATACGGCAGGCCCCGACGGCACGACGCTCACGATCACAGGGTGGTCTCGTTCGTCCCTGGTCGAGTACCGGTGATCGTTGTCCCACCCTGTTTACTCACCAGGGAGAGCCAGCTCGAACCATACGGTTTTGCCCGTCCTTCCTCTACGGGTTCCCCAGCGGCGAGCGGAACAGGCCACGAGCGCGAGGCCCCGGCCCCCTTCGTCATCGGGTCCCGGGGCCCGCTCGGTCGGCGGATCCGGAAGCGGATCGGAGACCTCCACCAGGAGCGTCGGCGGCTGCGCCGGGTCGGGGCCGCCGCCGCGGGGACGGACGAGCCGGACACCGATGGGGCCGGAGGCGTACCGCAGCGAGTTGGTCACCAGCTCGCTGACCAGCAGGACGGTCACATCACCGAGGGCCTTGTCGAGCTCCCAGGCACGCAGGGTCTCGCGCACCGCGTGGCGGGCCGTACGCACGGCGTTCGCCTCCGCCGGGAAGTTCCACTCCGCGCGGTCGCCGTCGGTGTCGATCACACCCGATCACTTCCCCAGCCGTGCGTCAGCAGGAAGGTCCCTGCCCCCTCCCAAGGGGTCATTCTGGACATACCCGCTATTTGGGACGGGATATCCCGCCGGGGGCGTCAGCGGGCGCACGGTGGCACGAACGGCGTAGGGACTCAGTCGCGCGCTCCGTCGGCGGGGGCCGCCGGCAGTCTCAGCGCGGCCTCGGCGACGGCGGGGCGGTCCTGGTCGAGCCAGTCGACCGAGTCCAGCTCGCCCCGCGAGAGCCAGCGCAGCTCGTCGTGGTCTTCCAGGGGGCGCGGGTCGCCGGAGAGCAGCCGGGCGGCCCACACCCGCAGGACGTACCCGGGCTTCAGCGGCCACTCGCCGGGGAGGCGTTCGCCCGGCTCGACCTCGACGCCGAGCTCCTCGCGGAGTTCACGGACCAGGGCCTCTTCCGGGCTCTCGCCCGGTTCGAGCTTGCCGCCGGGCAGTTCCCAGCGGCCGGCGAGCTCGACGGGGGCGCTGCGGCGCGCGGCGAGCAGCCGCCCCCTGTCGTACAGGGCGCCCGCGACGACGACCACGACTCCGGCCCCCTGGCCGGGGCCGGAGTCGCGGTGGTGCTCGTGGGGCGCGGCGGGTTCGGTGGTGCGTTCCGTCATGGGCGCGAGCGTAGTCCGGCCAGGACGGCGCCCGCCGGGGTCAGAGGGCGGGACTGCCGATGCGCTCGACCCAGTAGAGCTGCTTGTGCCCGTGGTCGTCGAGACTGTCCGCGATCTTCTGGGCTTCGTCCTTGGTCGCGTACCGCCCCACCCGGTAGCGGTTGCCGTTGTCGTCCTGCCGTATGACGAGCCAGGGAAGGACGGGGCCGCTGTCGGTCATCAGGCTTCTCCCTCCGCCGGTCCGGATGCCGCTGAGGATCTCCGGGAAACCGCAATCCGCATATGCCGGAGCTTACGCCTGACCTTCACACAGCGGATACGGGTTTTCACAAAGAGGCACGGATCGGCCGGGAACCGACGGAGGGAGGCCGAAGGGCACGCTCTGGGCACCACGGCGGGGACGGCCGACACCGGCATCAGGACGGGGGAGACCGGCATCAGGACGGGTGGGAGCGCTTCTACGCAAGTGCGGGCCGCCTGTCCGCAGGAGGTCTCCGCGCCGGAGGTCGCGCACGACGCGGGGGCGGGCGATGCCGCCGGGTGCGGGCGGCGACGCGGGGCGCGGCGGCGACGGGCGCGGGCTGGGCGACGGGCGCGGTGTCAGCGGCGGGCGCGGATCGCAGCAGGTCGGCAGGGGTGCGGTCGCTGGCGTTCACGCCGGACAGCGTACGCGGGCGGGTGCGCGCGGGTCCGCCGTACCGGTGA